>JAMONB010000430.1 GCA_027066745.1 Flavobacteriaceae bacterium | reverse complement strand
GGCTAGAGTTAACGCTTCTTTACCCCCATTTTCAAAATTATGATAGGCACGCAAATGTGCTTGACGATAGATAGGAACATACATTTTACCTGAAGTTTTCCAAGCTGAAGCTTGAAAACGAACAGCTATGTTTATAATTTTTGTATTTTGAACACTGTCAGATATGGCAATATTCCAACGTCTATCCTTGTTATCGGTTGCTAAAGTTGGATAAACATAAAAGACATCAGCTTCTAAAGTAGATGTTTTTGAAGGTAAAACCACCCAATTTTCTTCATTTTGATAATTGGGCTTTTGAGGAGTTTTGCTTTTTGAAAAGGACTCTATTTTATAGGTAGATTTACATCCAGCTATAAAAAACAAAAGAAAAATACTAAGTGTTTTTAAGAGATACCTTAGTTTGAACATGAATTGCTATTTCTTTTTATAAAGCATCGGATTCAGTTCATCATCATTATACATTTTCATTTGTTTATATACTTTCATATATTTTTTACCTTGAGAGATATCACTTAATAAATCGTCAATAGCAGTAGACAAGTCGTTACGTTGTTCTAATAAAATGTTTAATTTAGTTTGACAATTATCTCTATGTTTTTCAGAAGCCGTACTACGAGTAGCTTCCTCACGCATATGATAAATTTTTAAAGCTAAAATTGATAGTCGATCAATTGCCCAAGCAGGACTTTCTGTATTTATTTTTGCATTTGGCTGAATAGTTACATCTTTATATTTATCTAAATAATAACTATCAATGTATTCAACCATGTCGGTTCTATCTTGGTTTGAGGCATCAATTTTACGCTTTAAGGTTAAAGCTTCAACAGGATTGATATCTGGCAAGCGAATAATATCTTCGTAATGCCATTGCACCGTGTCAATCCATGATTTTCTATATAACAAATGGTTTAATAAATTGGTTTTATCGTGAGGGTTTGAAAAAGTTTGATCAACAGTATCAATGATATGATATTCTGCAATTACTTTATCAAAGAGAGTATTAAATTCTGTAGCGTTCATTTATATATAAATTATGTGAATTTTCTTTCTATTATAGTGATTAATCTTTCTTCGTACTCTTCTTTACCCGTCCAATCATAATCGGGTTTTACTTGGTTATAAATATAATTTTTGGCTTCTTTTTCTGATTTTAGGGTATTTAGTTGAGATAATATTCTATTAAAATCAGCTTGACTAAAATTAAATAAATGTTTTACAAAGGCAATTCTATCATTTAAGCCTATTTGAATGGTTGAAGTAAACTGTCTGTCATTTAAAGTCTTCTTTTCGTCATATTTATCATCTTCATCAAAAAGAGTAGAGGTTTTATCGGCAGAAATTGAATCTCTAAATTCTTCTTTTATACTGATTTGATTTGGTTTTAGACTGCCAATATCAATTTTAACTTTATCAAACGTTGGTTCAAAGATATTTTCGTCATTTTTCTTTTTTTGCTGCTGTTGAACAGGGTTAACTGTAGGTTTAGGTATCGTCTTAATTTTTTCAGCTACAGGTTTAACTACTTCTCTCTTGTCAAGATCAGGTTCCTTTTCTTTAATTAATTTTTCATTAGGTTGTTCAAAGTTAGGTGTAGAAGTCACATAATTATCTACAAAAGTGAGTACAGATAATTTTTCATAAAGTAACCTAGCTTTTTCTTTTAAAGCTAAGACTTCACTATTGTTTTTCATTTGTAAAATGCTATGAGCTAGACTCACTAGCTCAGCTTCTAGTTTTTTGTGCATAAATAGATGCTTTAAATTAGAGTTGGAACACTATTTTTAATAAATTTGTTTCAATCAAAGATTAAATAAAATAAGTACTAACCTTTCAACGCTGAAAATTACAAAATGTTTCTTGAAAATACAGTAAATCAGGCAGAACAATTTGGTTGGATAGAAGTAATTTGCGGTTCTATGTTCTCTGGTAAAACAGAAGAATTGATTAGAAGGCTTAAAAGAGCTCAATTTGCAAAGCAAAAAGTTGAAATTTTTAAGCCAGCAATTGACACACGATATGATGAGGAAGATGTAGTTTCTCATGATGCGAATAAAATTCGTTCTACTCCTGTTCCTGCTGCTGCAAATATTAGAATTTTAGCCAATGATGTTGATGTGGTTGGAATAGATGAAGCACAATTTTTTGATGATGAAATTATTACGGTTTGTAATGATTTAGCAAATAGAGGTGTACGAGTGATTGTTGCAGGATTAGATATGGATTTTAAAGGAAATCCTTTTGGGCCTATGCCAGGGTTAATGGCTACAGCAGAATATGTTACCAAAGTACATGCAGTATGTACCAAAACAGGAAATCTAGCTCATTACAGTCATAGAAAAGTAAAGAATGATAAAGTTGTACTTTTAGGAGAAACAGAAGAGTATGAACCTTTAAGTAGAGCGGCTTATTATAAAGAAATCTTACAAGAGAAAATAAGTAAGATGGAAGTTAAAGGGGTACAAGAAATTTTTCCTAAAGAAGAATAGATGTCTGTAGTTCAAGAAACAATTTTAGAGATTGACTTAAAAGCTCTTCAACATAACTTTGAATATCTCAAATCTACATTTCATAAAGAAACAAAAACCTTAGCAGTTGTTAAAGCATATGGGTATGGCACGAGTGCTTGTAAAGTTGCTAAACAACTAGAAAAACTTAAAGTTAATTATTTTGCCGTTGCTTATACTAAAGAAGGTGTATCTTTACGAGAAGTAGGTATTAAAACACCTATTTTAATATTACACCCTCAGTTAGTAAATATTAAAACCATTATTAAATATGGTTTAGAACCAAATATTTATAGTAATAGAGTTTTAGAGACCTTCATTAAAGAGTTTGAAAGTGAAAACCTAAAAAATTATCCGATACATATTAAATTTAATACTGGTTTAAATAGATTGGGGTTTTCTGAAAATGATATAGATGCTATTCTCTTTAAAATTCAGAATTCAGAATCTGTAAAAATAAAGTCCATTTTTTCTCATTTGGCAGCTAGTGAAGATTTAAATGAAAAAACCTTTTCTGAAGACCAAATCAAGACTTTTAAAAAGATAACTACACAGTTTATTTTAAAATTGGGTTATACACCTATATTGCATATGACCAATACTTCAGGGATATTAAATTATCCTCAAGCTCACTTTGATATGGTTAGGATGGGTATTGGCTTGTATGGATTCTCTAATGATGTAATACATACTAAAAAACTAAAGAATGTAGCTACATTAAAATCTGTTATTTCTCAAATTCACAGTATTGAAAAAGGAAAATCTGTTGGTTATAATAGAGCTTTTAAAGCAGATAAATTAATTAGAACTGCAACAATACCTATTGGTCATGCCGATGGTATTCATAGAGCTTTTGGCAATGGTGTAGGGTATGTTACCATACATGGCCAAAAAGCATCAATAATTGGGAATGTTTGTATGGATATGATTATGGTGAATATTACAGGTATGAGTTGTCAAGAAGGAGATGAAGTTATTATTTTTGACAGTCAAAAAACAATTAACGATTTGGCTAAAAAAATCAACTCTATATCTTATGAAATCCTAACTGCAATTTCACAAAGAGTGAGAAGAATTGTTAATTAATTGTTAATTTTAGTATATTCGCGTGCTATTAACCTATAAAACTAAATAATTATGTTAAAAGAGTTTAAAGAATTTATCACAGGCGGTAATGTTATTGAATTTGCCGTTGCTGTAATTATGGCAACAGCCATTGGTCTTGTTGTTACTGGATTTGTAAATGATATTATAATGCCAATTGTTGGTGAATTTTCTGGAGGAATGGATTTCTCCCAAATGAAACATGTACTTTCTGCAGCATCTGGTATTGAAGGTAAGGAAGGTTACAAACCTGAAAATGCAATTATGTATGGTAAATGGATTAATTCTATTATCAACTTAATTATTGTTGGATTTGTAATGTTTATGATGATAAAATCTTATAATAAAATGAAAGCTCCAGTTGAAGAAGCTGCTCCTGCAGGACCATCAGATAATGATTTATTAACTGAAATTAGAGACTTGTTGAATAAATAAGAGAACCAACCAAAATCAACTAACTATAAAAAGCTCGAATAAATTTATTCGAGCTTTTTTATGTTTCAAAAAGGTAAGGTATTACTGTCCTTTTTTGGATCAAGTTCAAAACTTGTGGAGTTTTTATATTTA
>JAMONB010000429.1 GCA_027066745.1 Flavobacteriaceae bacterium | reverse complement strand
CAGAAAACCAAATGGTCATCCAGCTCTCTAGTTTAGAATACGCATCTATGATTAAATCATATTTTTCTTTACGAACAGACATCATAAACTTAAAAAAAGCCCATTTATTTTTTCTATGCTTATCAGTAAATAAAATTATTCTGTCAATATTCGGGTTATCCCGTAAAACAGGCAATGTAAATTCATACACCATGTAGTGAATCTCAGCATTTGGGTATGCTTTTTTTAGATTATTACAAAGTATTGAACTGACCAATACATCGCCAATCATTTTCTGCTGTATGACAAGAATTTTTTTCAAAAATACAATTTACAAAAAAAAATTAAACAGCGACATCATTTTCTCGTAAGGCATCATTTAATGAGGTTTTTTTATTGGTACTTTCTTTACGTTTACCAATAATTAAGGCACAAGGTACATTGAATTTTCCTGCTGGAAATTCTTTAATATAAGACCCTGGAATAACTACTGAACGAGTAGGCACAACACCTTTTGTAATTACAGGTTCATCACCAGTAACATCAATTATTTTTGTACTCATAGTCAACACCACATTTGCTCCTAAAACTGCTTCTTTCTCTACACGAACACCTTCAACTACAATACAACGAGAACCAATAAAACAGTCATCTTCAATAATCACAGGTGCGGCTTGTAAAGGCTCTAAAACGCCACCAATTCCTACACCACCAGACAGGTGTACATTCTTTCCTATTTGAGCACAGCTCCCTACAGTAGCCCAAGTATCAACCATTGTACCCTTATCAACATAAGCACCTATATTGACATAGCTGGGCATCAAAATTGTACCCGAAGAAATATAAGCTCCATGACGGGCTACTGCGTGAGGCACCACTCGAATTCCTTTTGCCGCATATCCTCTTTTTAGTGGAATTTTATCATGATACTCAAAAACACCAACTTCAATAGTTTCCATTTTTTGGATAGGAAAATACAAAACAACAGCTTTTTTTACCCATTCATTTACCTGCCAACCTGAAGATATAGGCTCAGCAACTCGGAGCTTTCCTACATCTAATAAACCGACTACTTTTCTGATGGCATCAGTCGTTGTAATTTCTTTTAACAACTCTCGATTGTCCCAAGCATTTTCTATAGTCTGTTGCAATTCTACCATTTTATGTTTTGTATTCTGCGTTAAAGGTTTTGTGTTCTCTGCAATAATAATACAAATATAAATTGTTAAAAGTATATTTAACAAAAAACTTATAGTTCTAACAGAAATCTTATTTTTGTCTAAAATTAACACTTCTATAAACAATATTTATTCCGAGATACTTGAGAATTTGAATTTGTATTTTGGAATATTGGAATAAAAAAAACATGGCACGTATCTTAGCAATTGATTATGGTAAAAAAAGAATAGGAATTGCTGTAACGGATGAGTTACAGTTAATTGCTTCTGGACTTACCACTGTAGCCACACCTGAAATTTTTGATTTTTTAACTACATATTTAAATGATGAAAAAGTAGTATTATTTTTAGTTGGAGAGCCTAAACAAATGGATTATACAGCTTCAGAAAGTGAAGAATTGATTATTCCTTTTGTAAAAAAATTAAAAGAAGTATTCCCTAAAATTCCTATCGAGAGAGTTGACGAACGTTTCACTTCTAAAATGGCATTTCAGACAATGATTGACAGCGGGCTCAAAAAAAAACAACGCCAAAACAAAGCATTAATCGATGAAATTAGTGCAACAATTATCTTACAAACCTATTTATCAAGAAAAGTATAAACTTTGAAGAGATAAAAAAGAAAAAACATATTATCTTTGCATTCACAAATTTTTTAGTTAATTAAAATGGTTTTACCCATAATTGCATACGGAGATCCTGTATTGAGAAAAACAGGAGAAAAAATTGATAAAGATTATCCGAATTTAAATGAATTGATTGCCAACATGAAAGAGACCATGAAAAACGCTCGTGGCGTAGGTTTAGCAGCTCCTCAAATTGGTAAAGCCATTCGTTTATTTATTGTTGATACTTCTCCTTTTAGTGAAAATGAAGAATTAGAAAAAGAAGAACAAAATTTTTTAAAAAATTATAAAAAAGTTTTTATCAATCCCACAATAATTAATGAAGAAGGTAATCAGTGGGCATTTTCTGAAGGTTGTCTGAGTATTCCTAATATCAATGAGGATGTCTTCAGAAATGAAAAATTAACCATTGAGTACTTTGATGAAAATTTTAAAAAATATACTGAAGACCTTAGCGGATTAACTGCTAGAGTTATTCAGCATGAATATGACCATATTGAAGGCATTTTATTTACGGATAAACTGTCCTCATTAAAAAAAAGGTTGTTAAAGAAAAAATTAACTAATATTAGCAAAGGTAAAGTTGATGTAGATTACCGAATGAAATTTCCAAAAAAATAATAACACATGACATTAGATAAAATTGTAGCCATTACTGGAAAACCAGGATTATATGAAATTGTATCTCAAACTAAAGGAGGCTTACTAGTCCAATCTCTTATTGACAAAAAGAGAATTCCTGTAAATGCAATGCACAATGTAAGCGTACTAAATGATATCGCTATTTACACCTATGAAGATGAAATTCCACTAAGAAACATCTTTAAAATTATTGGCAAAAAACTAAAGAATGCTGAAGCATTAAGCCATAAAGAAAGTAGCAATAAACTAATTACCTTTTTTAAAGAGATATTGCCTGATTATGATGAAGAAAGAGTGTACACTTCTAATATTAAAAAAGTGATACAATGGTATAATATTTTAGCTTTGGCAAAATTTAATTTTTCTTCTATCAAAGAAGATAATGATGAGGAAGAGTAGTCAGTAGTCAGTAGTCAGTAGTCAGTAGTCAGTAGTCAGTAGTCAGTAGTCAGTAAGTTGAAAATTTTGAACACTAAAGAACAAAAATTACAAGCATTTTCTCGTCTCTTAGATATTATGGACGAACTTCGTGAAAAATGTCCTTGGGATAAAAAACAAACTTTTGAATCTTTAAGACACTTAACCATTGAAGAAACTTACGAACTAGGTGATGCAATTCTTGACAACAACCTCTCTGAAATTAAAAAGGAGTTAGGCGATTTATTACTCCACATTATCTTTTATTCTAAAATTGGTTCAGAGTCTAATACTTTTGATATTGCTGATGTTGCTAATGGTATTTCTAAAAAACTAATCTATAGACATCCTCATATTTATGGTGATGTAGAAGTAAAAGATGAAGAAGAAGTCAAACAAAACTGGGAAAATCTTAAACTTAAAGAAGGCAGAGAAAGCGTTTTAGAAGGTGTTCCTAAAAGTTTACCCGCTATGGTAAAAGCCAATAGAATTCAAGATAAAGTAGCTAGTGTAGGTTTTGATTGGGAAGAAGCTCATCAAGTATTTGACAAAGTAAAAGAAGAGATTTTTGAATTACAAACAGAAATTGAAAAAGGCAATTCAACAACTATAGAAAGTGAATTTGGTGATGTTTTATTTTCACTGATAAATTATGCTAGATTTATAAATGTAAACCCTGAAAACGCCTTAGAAAAAACCAATAAAAAATTTATCAATAGATTTCAATATTTAGAAAGAGAAGCTAAAAAAGAAGGCAAGCAACTCTCTAAAATGTCCCTTACTGAAATGCAAAAGCATTGGGAAAAGTCGAAAATCTTTTTCAAATAATTTTATGAGGAAAAGGCGAAAATCTTTTTCAAATAATTCCAATTAGGAAAAGTTGAAGTTTTTTTTTAGATTAACTGACTTAAATCCTAAATATTTCCTGCTAAAATTCACTATCTTGCTGGCAGTTAAGTTTGCCTTTACTAAATACTCAGGTTTCATTTTGAATGACAAAACTTATCATACAAAAGGAAGAACTCTCAAAGTATCTAAAAAATATTATCTATTTACATAGACAAATTAATAATAATTATTCCTTAAATTAGTTAAAAATTCATCCTATATGAAAGCTATCAAATTACTTTTAATATTCTTATTTCTTATCAACTTCAGTTGCAAAAAAGATCAAGACTCAGAATCTCATGATAAAACATCTAAACTTCAAGATAAGACCTCAACACCTACAGAAAAACATTTTGCTATTGTCATTCATGGTGGTGCGGGTACCATTAAAAAAGAAAACATGACCCCTGAGCAAGAAACAGCTTATCGAGAGAAGTTACAAGAAGCTCTTAATACTGGTTATGCCATTTTAGAAAATGGTGGAACTTCTTTAGATGCTGTTCAAAAAACCATCAATATTATGGAGGATTCTCCTCTTTTTAATGCTGGTAAAGGTGCTGTTTTTAACAGCCTTGGCAAAAATGAAATGGATGCCTCCATTATGGACGGAAACACGTTAAACTGCGGTGCTGTTGCAGGTGTAAAACATATTAAAAACCCTATTAACGCTGCTAGAATAGTGATGGACAGCACTAGACATGTACTCCTTTCGGGTAAAGGTGCTGAAGATTTTGCAAAACAATACAAACTCACTTTCGTAGATGCTTCTTATTTTCATACAGAAAAGAGATTTAATCAATTGCAAAAGGCTCAGAAAAAAGACAAAGTACAATTAGATCATGCATTTATAAACACTCAAGAATTAATTGACGATCATAAATATGGTACTGTTGGTGCTGTCGCCTTAGATAAAAATGGAAACATCGCTGCCGCAACCTCAACAGGAGGCTTGACTAATAAAAAATACGGTAGAATTGGAGACTCTCCAATTATTGGTGCTGGTACTTATGCAAATAATACAACCTGTGGTATCTCTTGTACAGGAACTGGCGAGTATTTTATACGTACACTTGCTGCACATGAAGCTTCAAATATTATTAAATATAAAGAACTAAGTTTGCAAGAATCACTTGACAATGTTATCCAACAAATTGGTGATTTAGGTGGTGATGGTGGACTGATTGGCTTAGATAAAAAAGCAAATATTGCTTGGAGTTTTAATACTAAAGGTATGTACAGAGGCTATAAAAAATCAAATGGAGAAAATATAGTGAAGTTCTATGAAGAATAGTTAGAAGGCAGGAAAGTAATTAATAAAAAATAA
>JAMONB010000428.1 GCA_027066745.1 Flavobacteriaceae bacterium | reverse complement strand
GTGCGAAGAGTCTAGCAGAGCTTTAGAAGGGATGCAGCCTACATTCAAGCAAGTACCACCTAGTGTATTGTATTTTTCAATAATTGCAGTTTTCATACCCAATTGTGCACAGCGAATGGCTGCAACATATCCTCCAGGACCAGAGCCAATAACAGCTACATCATATGTATTCATAAATAAGTCTTTTTTTTATGTAACAAAAATAGTTATAAAATGTGTATTTGCAGAATGGATTATGTATAATTTAACTGATTAGGTTTTGAATAGTTTTTTCAATGGTATGAAATTTAAATTTAAACCCTTCATTTATTAAGCGTTCAGGAATTACATTTCTACTTTTTAGAACAAGTTCAGGCTCTGTTCCTATAATTTTTGCTCCAATTTTTAAGATCCATTCAGGTTGTGGGATGCCAAAAGGAATTCCGATTTTTTTTCTTAATATTTTCATTAGAATGGTATTAATAGTTGGTTTAGGTGCTGTGATATTAAAAATACCATTTATCTTTTGGCTGTTGATTAAAAATTCTACAGCTCTTACAAAATCTAATTCATGAATAAAACTTACTTTTTGTTTTCCAGAACCTTGTTTACCACCCATCCCTAGTTTTGTCAACGTTTTAAGCGGAATAAATGCACCTCCTTTTTTTCCTAATACTATAGACGTTCTGAGTATGATTTTTCTAGTAGTTGGAGTTGCTATTTTTGTAAAGGCATGCTCCCACGATTTTGCAATATTCATTGAAAAATCATCACCAATTTCTCCATTAGATTCCGTCATTTCTCTATCTAATGAATACCTATAAATAGTTGCGGTAGAAGCATTCATCCAAAGTTTTGGTGGGTTTTTACTTTGTTGAATTGCTTTACCTAAAATGGTAGTTGAATTTATCCTTGAATCATAAATTAACTTTTTGTTTTTAGTAGTGTATCTACAATCTACTGATTTACCAGTTAGGTTTATTAGAACTTCTGTGTTTTCAAGACTATCCGTCCATTTGTTAAAAGATTTAGCATCCCAATAGATATGGTTTTCTTTTGTTGGATTTCTTGTCAGTATTTTTACTGAATAGTTTAAGGTTAAAAAATATTTTTCTAAACTTTTCCCTAAAAAACCAGTTCCTCCTGCAATTAGTATTGTTTTCATTTTGTTATTTTTTAAGACTTATTTTTGTTGTTGTAGTTTTATTACTTTGTTTTGATTTATTCATTCCTCGAAAGAATAATAAAAGGTTTAAAAATAACATGACTCCTAAATAAATTGAAAATCCACCTAGTTTTTTACTTAATATTTCTATTAATGTTTGATAGTTCATTTCATTTTGACCATAATATGAAATCTTAAGAATTAGTAAAGCCCAACCAATATTAATTAGATAAAAGCCTATTTCAAAGAGTTTGTTAGTTGCTATTGTAATTTCTTCTTTACCTTTAAAGATATTCATCATATATGCTTTACCATTTTTAAATAACACTTTTGATACATATATTGTAAGGGCAATAACTATAGGTAAGTAAATTAAGTAACCGATAATAATTTTTGAATTTTCCATGATTTATTGTTTTAAAATGTTTGACTTTGTTACGTGTTTTAACCAGAATATATTATTGTAATGTAATAGAGCTAATAAGAGTATTATTTTACCAAGCGTTGATGACATTACATTAATCAATTCAAGGGTATGATTTATCCTTTCCCAATATGCAATAGTAAGTATTGAGTATCCTAGATTTACTAAATAGTATCCTGTAAGAAGTAGGCTGTTTACTTTTTTTACTAATGCAAGATCACTTCCAAAAATATTGGAGAGAAACAGTTCTCCATTTTTATAAAACATCCAACCTACTTTAATAGTAATAAAGAAAATTATTGGTAGGTATATTATATAGCTAATGATATTATAATTCATTTTTAGTTTTTAAATTTTCAGAAATTATTGAAACATATATTTAAATTTTTTATTTTATCAATTTGAGTAAAGATTTGGTAATCCAGTTTTGTTCTTGATTCACAATTTTATGTAACATGGTATCGGCAGTTTCGGCCAAATCGTGTAAAGCTTTGGTTTGCTTGATGAGTTCTTTAGTTTTGGTTGTATTATCATCTTTAATACTCGAAATTTCATTTAATACTTTTATTACAGGTTGTATTTCACGTCTGCTGCGTTCTTTTGCAATGTGTCTTGCCAGTTCTTGTACATCTTTTTCTGTAGTAAAATATTCTTTACGCTCTCCGGTAATTAATTTTTTTGATACAATTCCCCAATCAATCAACTGACGTAAATTAGTACTTGTATTACCACGAGAAATTTTTAATTCCTCCATAATATCTTCCATAGAGAGTGGTTCTGTTGAAATAAATAAAAGAGCTTGTATTTGAGCCATTGCTTTGTTGATGCCCCAAAGTGTACCTAAACTTCCCCAAGTACTAATAAATTTTTCTTTTGCTTCTTGATATTGCATTTTACTGTTGTTTTAAATCCATTTTTATCAGCCAAACCTTGTTCTTTTCATCTGTCTTGCG
This sequence comes from Flavobacteriaceae bacterium, assembly GCA_027066745.1. Taxonomy (GTDB): domain Bacteria; phylum Bacteroidota; class Bacteroidia; order Flavobacteriales; family Flavobacteriaceae; genus Aureibaculum. Next base: position 2,573 of record JAMONB010000428.1, on the reverse strand, counting down.
TTAAATAAAAATTCCATAACTACAGCTATGCAATTATTTTTTGCCTAAGTCAGTTAAAAAAAGACGGCTAAACTGACACAATGCACTTAACACAACAGTGCAAATATATAAAATATTTTAAACTTTCAGAAATTATTGAAAGTTTATTTTATTGCTGAAAAATATTAGTCTATTTTCGCTTTATGAAAAAAGTGTTATTTATTGGTTTGGTTTTTCCTGAATCAAGATCAACGGCGGCAGGAAGTAGAATGCTACAGTTGATTTCTTTTTTTAAGGATAATAATTATGAAGTAGTTTTTGCTAGTGCTGCTCAAGAAAGTAATTATTCTGATGATTTAAATGAATTGGAGATTACAAAAGTTTCCATTACATTAAATGATACCAGTTTTGATGAGTTTGTAAGTGAATTAAACCCAGAAATTGTAGTTTTTGACCGGTTTGTAAGTGAGGAACAATTCGGTTGGCGTGTTTCAGAGCATTGCCCCAGTGCCCTAAAAATATTAGATACTGAAGATTTACATTGTTTGCGTTTGGCAAGGCAAGAAGCTTTTAAAAGACGGGAATTTTTTAAACTTGAGAATATTTTTGATTTAGAGAGTGCAAAAAGAGAAATTGCCAGTATTTACCGTTGTGACCTATCCTTAATCATTTCCTCTTTTGAAATGGAATTGTTGCTACAATATTTTAAAATTCCGCCAACTATTTTACATGAGTTGCCATTTATGTTGGATGAAATTTCACAACAAGAGATTTCAATAAAACCACCATTTAAAGAAAGGATAGATTTTATAAGCATTGGTAATTTTAAGCATGCACCCAATTGGCAATCGGTTTTACAGTTGAAAAACACCATTTGGCCACTCATTAAAAAGCAATTGCCAATTGCACGTTTATTAATTTATGGAGCTTATGCAAGTCAAAAAGTAACTGATTTACACAACGAAAAAGAAGGTTTTATCATTAAAGGTAGGGCAGAAGATGCACATGGAGTTATTGCAAATGCCAAGGTGTTGCTTGCACCATTACAATTCGGGGCAGGACTTAAAGGAAAACTTCTTGAGGCGATGCAAAACGGAACGCCATCTGTTACAACTACTATTGGAGCAGAAGGAATGCATGCCAATTTACCTTGGAATGGTTTTGTTGAAGACAATCCGATTGACTTTGCCAATAAAGCAGTCGAATTGTACACTGGTGGTGAGGTTTGGGGTCAAGCTCAACAAAACGGATTTAAACTCATCAATACCATTTATGATAAGAAAAGTTTGTCAGAAAACTTGCGTGTTAAAATTGATAAAATTCAAGAGGATTTAGCAGCATATAGAAGTCAAAATTTTATCGGAGCCATGTTGCAACATCACTCGTTACAAAGCACAAAGTATTTGAGCAAATGGATAGAGGAGAAGAATAATACCAATTTAAAATTATAGTGTCGCATGATAACGCTTATTTTTCACTATATTTTCATAAAAATTATTTACAATAACTAAGGCTATGCTAAAGAATTTTTCCTTCTCCCGAAGGTTCGGGATAGCAAAAAATAATTCATAATTACTTTACGACAGTACAAATTTAAATTGATATAAGAGGTAAGCTATTTGTTTAGGTATAATTACAAAATTTGAATTAAACAGCAAAACTGTAATTAGGAGCATGTTTTGATGCTTACTTTATTTATTGAATCAAAATAAAAATTATTATCAAAAGTATCTGAAATAAAATATTCACTAGGTGTTAATTTAATAAACTCCTTGAATTCATTAATGAAATGACTTTGGTCGTAATATCCACATTCAAGAATTGCATCCATGAGGTTTGATGATTTTTTTAATAAAATCTTTTTTGTAATATCTTGTAATCTAGTAATTCTTTGAAATTTTTTGGCTGTAATACCAAATTGATTTTTGAAACTTCTTTCAAACTGTCTATGACTCAAATTAGTTTTTTCTGAAAGTTCATTTATAGTTATAGAATTGAATTTTTCATATAAAGTAGCAATTATTTTATCCCATTTTTCATTATCATAATGATTGTGTTTTAAAAGTTGTTTCAATAAAAAATGTTCAATTATTTTTATCCTTCTGTGGGTTAGTTTTTCACGATTTAATTCATTCAATAATTCACTTCCTTTATTTTTCCAAATATCATTAACAGATAAATATTTATCATTTAATTCGTTATATGGTATGGCGTTAAAATGGCGAAACGCACCACTTTTAAAACGCACTGAAAGATATGAAACGCTATTAGTCTTGTCAAATTTAAATATTTTTCTTGGGCAGATAATATGAGCTTTATCTAAAACTTCATTATTAATAGACAGAGAATTGTTGATATGAAATATTAATTCTAAACCTGTGCCTGGTAAAATCTTTGGTAATTGAAAATTGTAAATCTCAGATCTTTCAATTATATAATACCTGTCAACATATTTTGATAAAATACCCTTTGGTTTAAAATACTTCTTTTTCATTTATTTAGTAGATGTCAATTATGGGTTCTTTTGTTAGAAATTTTGGTACATTATTAATAAATTCTTTAAAATGTTTTGATGAATTGTGAATAGAGACTGC
>JAMONB010000427.1 GCA_027066745.1 Flavobacteriaceae bacterium | reverse complement strand
TTTCATTTTTGCTTTGTATAAAAAGGCATAATGTAAAGATAATTTTACCCAATGACCAGCCAATCCTAAATCTCCGATTGTTTTTGAATTTATTCTACCCGTTTCAGGATATTTTATATAATCTGGCACAATTGGATTTGTGGTTATTGTAACACCTCTTCCATTTAATATTCCAAAACCTGTGGAAGCGATACAAGCTGCTCCCATATTTCCCATAGAACCTAAATGGTGAATGTCATTGGTTTTGTTTTTAATCATATGCACAATATTATCTGCTACTAATTTAGCTGAAATACCTGAAGGCATTCCTGTTCTTGGTGGCGTAGGTGATATTGGTGTTCCGTTTTTACTTACTCTCGGTTTAGAAATTGCATGAGGAGGTGCAAAGGCTATCCCTGGTGCAAAAATAGTTGGATATGATGGATTTTGATAGGTCTCTGGCCAATCTTGAACTGTCCATTCTTCATAAGGTCTTGGGGTATAATCTGCATCTACAACCATAAACCCTCTAAAGAGTTTTTCGGTAATATCTCCTCCATTTTTATCATAGGCTGTAAAACCATGACCAGAAAAAGCAGGAATTAGCATAGCTAAATCAAATTCTTCTACATGATGTTCTCCATCTAAGGTTTCATAATGTGCTTTTCCTTCTTCAATTTTATTGACACCAGCTCTTTTAATAATCTTTATATTTCTATCGGCAAAAACCATTTCAATTAAATCTTTTGAAGGCATCAATTTGCTTCCCATTTTTACGGTAAGACCATCCATACCAAAATCACCTACTTCATATTCATTAGAAATCCATGTTACAGTGGCTTTGTCTCTTACGTTGTGACGATTTAATTCTTGCTCAACATTCATAATATATTCAAAAGCAGCACCTTGGCAAGTCGATTTTGCATGACCCGTGCCAATCAAAATCTTTACATGCTCTCCTTTTTTCATTCGATCTATTTGTACTTTTAAATCTTTCCAAGCATGTTGTGCATGATCATAAGTACAAACTGATGTTGTACCACATGTACCAGGTATGAAACCTTCAGTAGCTGCAAAATTTAATTTAGGCCCTGTAGCATTGATTAAATAATCGTAATCTACTTTAATGGTTTCTCCTTTTTTATCTCCAACTACATATTCTGCTTTTATAAAACCTTTATCAGTTTCAGCATCACCTTCAGGGTGAAAGGTGGTTACTTTTGCTTGAATATAGTTGATATTCTTTTTTTTATAAAGTGGTGCTAAAGGGAAAATACATTGCTTTGCTTTCATTCTACCAATACCAACCCAAATATTCGAAGGTACCCATTGGTAATTACTATTTGGAGATACTACAACTACTTCATGCTCTTTTGAAAGGTTTTTTCTTAAATAGGATGCAGCGGTATGTCCTGAAACTCCCGCTCCTAACACAACGATTTTAGACATTTGTTTTGATTATTTTAGTGTAACAAAAATAGGGCGTAGGTAATTGACCGTTAGCTACTTTTGTTACTAAGTTTTTTTTTGTTTAATTTAATGTTTATTTTTTTAAGGGACACGAGTATTATAATAGCCCCAAAAATAGAAACGAGTAGGTTAACAATAAGAAGTACATTGTTTACAGTACCTGTTTTCATGATGTCAGTAGGGCTTATGCCTAAACGACCAAGTGCTTTGATAAAAAAAATACTACCAAAAACACCTGCCATTGAGTTGCCTACAATGTCAAAGTACTGTTTTTTACTGAAAATACCAAATACATTGGCAGCGATGATACCAATAAAAATACTAATTAGTGAAATTAATGTATCTGTCATAGCTAATGTCCGTAATCCATTTTATCAATTTTACCACTCATCAATCTTTTTTGAATAATCATATATACAAAAAGTAATATAAAGCCTACAATTCCCCAGCTCATTGCTACTGACAATCCGTATTTTGCTGCTGCGGTATTGTAAATTGTTAGAGGTTCATTTATGGTATTTGTTGAAGGTAATATTACAGGAAACATAGATGCTAGAGAGAGGTGATACCTCCCAAAACAAGTAATGTTGAAAAAATAAAATTGGTATTATTTTTATTCTTTTTCACAAAAAACAGCCCAATAATTCCTGAAAAGTAAATCAAAGGAAAAACGATTAAATATGGTTTCTCTAAGAAATTTTTAAAAGGAGAAGGGTTGATAATATGCCAAATGCTTAATGAAAACACAGTTAAAGCAGATAAGACAATATTCAATTTAAAAATAGTCAATTTTAGCTTATTGTTAATGCTTGAGTTTGTTTTTAAGATAACCCAATTAGCTCCATGTATGGTTAAAACAACTACTGAAATAACACCAATAGTAAGTGTAAACCAATCAATAACTCCAGGATGTGTTGTTGAAGGGTTAAAACTAGCATCCCAAAGTGGTAAAAAGAAATAGTGTGCCTCGTAGGCAGAAATACCATTTTCAACGCCACCAAGGTTAACTCCTCTAACAATATTACCAAGGGCAATTCCAAAAAATAGAGCAAGTAATAAACTTGAAACCCCAAAGGCTTTATCCCACATGTCTTTCCACATTTGGTAATTAAACTGACTTCTAAATTCTAAGCCAATTGCTCTAAAAATGATAAGCCATAATACGATGATTAGAGGTAAGTAAAACCCACTAAAAACCGAAGCATAAAAGGTAGGAAATGCCATAAAAAGCATGCCACCTGCAGCAACTAGCCACACTTCGTTTGAATCCCAAAAAAGACCTGCTGCTTTTGCAATAACTTCCTTATCTTCTTCTTTTTTTGCAAAAAACAGGTGAACAATTCCTGTTCCGAAATCATAGCCATCTAAAATAAAAAACATGGCTAATACAATTGCAATAATAATATACCAAAAAATTTCCATAACTTAATGTGTTTGAGTTTTAGGTCCTTGATGGATGGTTTTACCAACTAATACTAAAAATAACAAACCTAAAAGCATGTATAAAGCTACAAAACCTAATAAAGTAAATAAGGTATTACCTGATGATACTGTTGGCGAAATACCTTCAGATGTTTTAAGTAATCCATACACTAAATAGGGTTGTCTTCCTAATTCTGCAACATACCAACCTGTTAAATTTGCGATGTATGGAAAAGGAACTAAAAACATGATTGTCCATAATAACGGTTTAATGTTGTATAGTTTTTTTTGCCATAAAAAGAACCCTGCTAAAAACATAATACCTATAAAAACAGTACCCAAACCAACCATAATATGGTAAGCGTAATATAATGCTGGTATGTTTGTAGGTAATTCTTCTTGTTTGAATTGATCCATTCCTGGGATTTGCTTATCCCATTCTTGATAGGTTAAAAAACTTAAAATATTAGGGACAGCAATTTTATTATCCAGTTTTTTCTCAACCATATTAGGTTGCCCAACCAAAACAATTTCTGCACCAGCATGCTCGGTTTCAAAAATACCTTCCATAGCAGCAAAAGAAGCGGGTTGGTATTTTGCAACGTTTTTTGCATTCCAATCTCCCGTTGGAAAAGCAATTAATAAACTGGATACAAGTCCGAAAATAACTCCCGTTTTTAAAAATAATTTTCCGTAGGCTACATTCTTATTTCTAAGGATGTAAAACGCACCAATACTTGCAACTACAAATGATGAGGTTACCACAGAGGCAACTTGGTTATGTAAAAACGCAGGCAATAACCACGGATTTAAAAAGAGAGCTGAAAAATTTTCTAAAACATATTTTCCATTTTCTAAAATCTCATATCCAACAGGGTGTTGCATCCACGCATTGGTCGCTAAAATAAACCATCCACTAGCCCAAGAGCCTAAAAAGACTAAAAAGCCTGTTAGTAGATGTAATTTTTGTCCCATTAATTTCTCTCCAAAAATAAAAAGAGCCAAAAATGATGATTCTAAAAAAAAGGAAAACATCCCTTCCATGGCAAGTGTTTGCCCAATAATGCCACCTGTGAGTTCGGAAAATTTTGCCCAATTGGTACCAAATTGAAATTCCATCGGAATTCCAGTAACCACACCCATGGTAAAATTAATAGCAAAAATTTTCATAAAAAATTTTGCAGCGTTATTGTAATGTTCAACTTTTGTTCTAAGAAATTCCCACTTAAAATAGACAATCATTAATGAAAGTCCCATAGTTAATTGCGGAAATATGTAATGAAATGTGATAGTAAATGCAAACTGTAGTCTATCATAAAAGAGCATATCTTCCATAATGCAAAAATGTATAGTTATTACTATTTATTAAATAAAAGAATAGAACCGTAATTAATTACGGGTAAAAAATGCAAAAAAAGCTTCTTATTCAAGAAGCTTTTTAAATTATTAGTTGTTAAAAGTAATATTTACAATACCTCTTAAATCATCAACTTTAAAACCAGTTGCTTTATCATTAGGGTATAATGATTTTAGAATACTATCGGTTTTTATTGTAACTTCTTTTCCGACAGTACCGTGACAAGCCATACATTTTGCCTCTAACTTCATAGGTGCATAAAAGTGCACTTTCCCATCTTGGTCTTTAGAAACTATTGGTTTTAATTTTTCTCCTTTTAAAAGGGATACCAAATATTGATTTAAAATTTCATCTTCCTTTTCATTTGGTTTATTATTTTCATTCCTGATTTTATGGGAAGTTCTCTTAATGGATACATTATATTTTTCTGCCACTTCCTTCGTTAAGGGGTTAGCAGCTGTATTACAAAAAGGAATGGCTTGTTGAGGACCACCTTCTTTCATATGTTTCATTAAATTGCTCCCTAATTTTTTTACAGTAGATTGAGCAATTTCTTTACCTTTAATTACATATTCTTCTTTTTGTTTATCAGTTAAACCTTTCTGACAACTTGAAAAAAGAATTGCAACCAAGCCTAATAAACTAATTATCTTTGTATTCATTTAGGTTTCTTTTTTTTAACTAAAAAAGTTATATTAAATAGTAAAAAGACTATTTAGCAACTTCTAAATTATTTTTATTCCAATTCATAAAGCCTCCTTGTAAGTCATATACTTTTGTAAAGCCAGCTTCTTTTAATTGTTTTGCTGCTTTACCGCTTCTACCACCACTTCTACAATAGATATAGATTTCTTTGTCTTTATCTAATTTTGAC
>JAMONB010000426.1 GCA_027066745.1 Flavobacteriaceae bacterium | reverse complement strand
TAGGCTTATCGTTTTATTATATAATTCATTTCTGATGTCTTTTAAAACACCATTACGTAAAAATGTAATAAAGAACATGGCTAAGTAATTGAAGATGTTTTTAAATAAAAATAAAAAGATGACAAGTCCAATGACTATGAGTAATGCTTTTTGAGGGTCATCTCCTGCAATTGATGAGATATAATAATTAAGATAGTCTTTACCATAACTACTAATTTCTGAAACACCTTGATACAAGGGCTTTTTAGTAACTTTTATAGTGTCTTTTAAAAATAAAACATCAAGCATCGGTATTAATGCCATAAATGACAACGCCGAAAAAAGAGCATATAAAATATTAAAAAAGATATTTAAGTATGCATATTTCTTATAAGGGATTGCAAATCGTATTATTTTTTTAAAATACTCCACTAATTTAATTGCATTTCTTTAATAATTCTATCAATTTTTTGAGTTAGTAGTTTGTCAACAACTTTTTCGTCTTCTATTTTTTCAAGAGGAAGGTTTACACTAAAATAGAATTTAATTTTAGGTTCTGTTCCACTTGGTCTTGCAGCAACTTTAGTGCCATCAGTAGTTTGATAAATCAATACATTAGATTTTGGTAAATCAATAGTTGATTTTTCTCCTGTCAATAAATTTTGACAGATAGAGGTTTCATAATCGTATAAAAATTCTACAGCTGAACCATCAATCTCTTTTACAGGATTCGTTCGTAAATCTGTCATCATTTGACTGATTTGTTGAGCACCATCCATACCTTTTTTTACAATGGCAATTAAGTATTCTTTATAAAAGCTATGTTTAGAATAAAGGCCTAATAGTTTTTTATAAAAGGTTGAATTGTTGTTTTTTGCACTAGCAGCAATTTCACAAGCTAAAAGGGTAGCAGTTACCGCATCTTTATCACGAATAAAATCACCAACCATATAACCAAAACTTTCTTCACCACCACCGATAAATTCTTGTGAACCTTCTGCGTCACGAATCATTTTAGCAATCCATTTAAAACCTGTCAATCCTACTTTAGTTTCAACATTATAACTTGTAGCAATATCTTTCACTAAATCTGTAGAAACAATAGTAGTACCTACAAATTGATTGCCATTAAGCCTACCACCTTGATACCATTGTTTGATAAGAAAATTGGTCATTACTGCCATGGTTTGATTGCCATTTAAAAGTTTTATGTTACCTTCTAAATCTCTAACAGCGATACCCAATCTGTCTGAGTCAGGATCAGTACCTATAACGATATCAGCTTCAATTTTTTCAGCTAAATCAGTTGCCATTTTTAATGCAGCAGGTTCTTCAGGGTTTGGTGATTTTACTGTAGGAAAATTACCATCTGGTTTTCGTTGCTCTTCTACAATATGCACATCAGTAAACCCAGCCATTTTTAAAACTTTTGGAATTGAGATGATGGATGTGCCATGTAATGAGGTAAATACAATTTTTAGATTTTCTTTATTGGGGATGTTAAAATTCCCGTTTTTAACACAAGCCTTATGAAAAACCTCATCAACTTCTTTACCAATACTCGTCAATAAATTAGCTTTTGCATTAAAATTAATTTCAGAAAAAGCAACTGAATTTACTTGTTCAATAATTTTTTTATCATGAGGAGGTACTATTTGTCCTCCATCATTCCAATAGACTTTATAACCATTATATTCAGGAGGGTTATGAGATGCAGTCAATACAATACCTGCATCACAACCTAAATGACGAACAGAAAATGATAGCTCAGGTGTTGTTCTTAAATCATCAAATACAAAAGCTTTGATGCCATTGGCGGTTAAAATATCTCCGACAATCTTAGCAAATAATTTGCTGTTATGTCTGCAATCATAAGCTATAACTACTTTTAACTCTTTTTCAGGAGTTACCAATCGAAGATAGTTAGCCAAACCTTGTGTAGCTCTACCTAATGTGTATTTATTGATTCTATTAGTGCCTACACCCATTACACCACGCATACCACCAGTGCCAAACTCCATGTTTTTATAGAAACTATCTAATAAAGTGTCAGTGTCGTTATCAATTAAATGTTGTACTTCTTGTTGTGTTTCTGTGTCAAACGCTTTATTTAACCAAAGTTTTGCGTTTTGTAATACTTGTTCTTTATTCATTGGGTAAAGTTAGTAATTTAACCTTTATGATAAGGTGTTTTGTTTTTAATTGAAGAATGAAAATCTATTTTAATTAAAGATTAGTTTTTTTACTAATTCTATAGCGATCATCAGTGCTTTTCCCTCTTAAAATAAGTTCACCTAAAAAGCCTGCTAAAAATAATTGTGTACCAAGTATCATTGCGACTAATGAAATATAAAATTGAGGCCTGTTCGTGATTAATCTACCTGAAGGATTGATGAATAATTTATCAATACCTAAATAGAATGCAAAACAAAAGCCAATGAAAAACATAAGGCTACCTAATAAGCCAAATAAATGCATTGGACGTTTGCCAAATTTCGACAAAAACCAAATGGTAATTAAATCTAAAAACCCATTAATAAATCTATCCATACCAAATTTTGTAGTTCCGTATTTACGTGCTTGGTGTTGTACCACCTTTTCTTCAATTTTTGTAAAGCCTGCATTTTTTGCTAGTACAGGTATGTATCTGTGCATTTCACCAAATACATCTATATTTTTTACAACTTCGTTTTTATAAGCTTTTAACCCACAATTAAAATCGTGTAAATGTAAACCAGAAGTTTTTCGGGCTGCAGCGTTAAAAAGTTTGGAAGGAAAGTTTTTTCTAATTTTAGAGTCAAATCGTTTCTTTTTCCATCCTGAAACCAAATCTAATTTTTTTTCAGTGATGAGTTGGTATAATTCAGGAATCTCATCAGGGCTGTCTTGTAAATCAGCATCCATAGTAATAACAACATCTCCTTGGGCAATTTTAAAACCAGCATGTAATGCTTGTGATTTACCAAAATTTTGCTGAAAACGTAAGCCTTTTACTGATGTGTTTTCTTTAGAGAGGCCTTCAATGATTTGCCAAGAATTATCTGTACTGCCATCATCAATAAAAATAATTTCATAGGTAAATTGATGAGCTTGCATTACTTTGACAATCCATTCGTGCAATTCTGGTAAAGACTCTTCTTCGTTAAGTAGTGGAATAACTACTGATATATTCATAGTAATAGTTGCTAATTAATATTGCTCATCTTTTTTGCCAAAAACGGCACCAGCAATGGCTGAAATTACAAAACCGATAAAAATATAGTACATGATAAACATTCCGAAAGACAAAAAGTATTTGGGGTTTTCTTTACCTACTTCAATTTGTTCAATGACAGTATCAACATTTTCAGGGTCATATTTTTCAGCAAACTCAATTGCTTTTCTCATTTGAAAATCAGCATCAATAAATGAAAAAGAAAGAAATGTACCTATACCAGTAATAACCATCATTATTATGCCGATTTTAATAGCTTCAGAAAATGAAAGTAAGCCTTCATTAATTTTATCTCTAAAAAATTTAACTGCCATAAAAATAAGGACGATTTCAAGTATAAAACCAATTATATACCCTACATAGTAAACCATGGCACTTACATCTGCCATTTTTAAACCAAAATCTACCAAAATTCTCAAGACAGCTAGAATAATACCATATTGAAAAGCGATAGGTAGAAAGTTTTTTTGATTTTCCATTGTTTTAAATTTTGGTTTAGAGAACAAATATAATTATTTAACACTTAGTACCTTATTTTTTTGTGGATTAAAATTTAATAAAAAATAGTGAAAAATAAGAAATTGATTGTACTTTTGCTGTGGGCAAGTCCTACACAACCAGCTCCCTTTGAATCCTCCAGGGTGGGAACGCAGCAAAGGTATTAGGTCGTAGCGGTGTGATGTAGGTCGCTTGCCCATTTTTAATAAAATACTATTTTGTAAAAAGACTGTAAGGAGTACATACAGAATAGTTAGTTGAATTAATTCCGAACGCAATCGGAATCTCTCTACAGCTTACTTCGCTTGGTAACTACAAATAATAACTACAATACTCTAATCCTGTTAATCTCAAAAGGAAGGATTTCTAGTCTAATTCAATATTGTATTTCAAATTAAAAATGTATTGAAATCATTCCAAAAAATGTATTTTTGGCTTGTAATAAATTTTTAATATTTAATAATGTCTAAAGTAGTTTTAATTACAGGAGCTTCATCAGGAATTGGTAAAAGTATAGCTGAATATTTACAGTTGAAAGGAATGCAAGTCTATGGCACGAGTCGTAGGCCAAAAGAAGATGATACTTTAAGCTTTAAGATGTTGCCTTTAGATGTGACTAATGTTAACAGTATTCAAAAAGCAGTTGTAACAATTATTGAAAATGAAGGTAAGTTAGATGTATTGATTAATAATGCAGGAATGGGTATTACAGGGGCTATTGAAGATACGCCAACCGATGAAATGCGTAAAGTATTTGATACCAATTTTTTTGGTCCCATAGATGTGATGAAAGCAGTTTTACCTTATATGCGTAAACAAAAATCAGGATTGATTATCAACACCACTTCTATTGCTGGTTATATGGGATTGCCCTTTCGGGGGATGTATTCTGCCAGTAAAGGAGCTTTAGAACTAATTACTGAAGCCATACGTATGGAAGTGAAAAGTTTTGGAATAAATGTTACAAATATTGCTCCAGGAGATTTTGCAACCAATATTGCTGCTGGTAGATACCATACTCCAGTTTTTGAAGATTCAGCGTATAAAGATAAATACAAAGAAAATTTAGCTTTGATGGATGCTCATGTAGATGGAGGTTTGCCGCCTAAAATTATGGCAGAAGCTGTTTATAAAATTATCACAAAAAAACATCCAAAAATACATTATAAAGTAGGGGGTTTAATGGAGAAGTTTTCAATAGTATTGAAAAGAATATTACCCGATAAATGGTATGAAATAATGCTAATGAATCATTTTAAAATGTGAGATTATTCATTAAATATCTACACTTTTTTACAGTAGAAATTTATTTTGTAAAACATGTTAATAAGTTAACCGTTATCATTATAAGCAAATTTTAGAGATACATTACCTTTACTAACCAAACAATAAATATATAACATGAAATTTTTTATCGATACAGCAAATTTAAACCAAATTAAAGAAGCTCAAGAAATGGGTGTTTTAGACGGTGTAACTACCAATCCGTCTTTAATGGCTAAAGAAGGGATTACTGGTCACGAAAATATTATCAATCATTATAAAGCCATTTGTGAAATTGTTGATGGAGATGTAAGTGCAGAGGTTATTGCTACTGATTATGATGGAATGATAAAAGAAGGTGAAGCATTGGCTAAATTGAATCCTCAAATTGTAGTGAAATTACCTATGATAAAAGATGGCGTAAAAGCATGTAAATATTTTTCAACTAAAGGAATTAAAACAAACATGACTTTAGTATTTTCTGCAGGTCAAGCATTATTGGCTGCTAAAGCTGGAGCCACATATATGTCTCCATTTATTGGTCGTTTAGATGATATTTCTACAGATGGTTTAGGGCTAATTTCAGAAATAAGATTAATTTATGATAATTATGGCTTTGAAACTCAAATATTAGCAGCTTCAGTACGCCATACCATGCATATAATGGATTGTGCTAAAATTGGAGCCGATGTCATGACAGGCCCTTTAAGTGCAATTGACGGGTTGTTAAAACATCCATTAACAGATATCGGATTGGCAAAATTTTTAGCCGATTTCAAAAAAGGAAATTAATGGCAATGTTTTTTGATAATCATAATTATCAAAAAATAAGAGAACTTGATATAAATCCCGCTGTAAGGCGGGATTTTTTTTGTTAAAACCTAAATAGACCTCAAGTTTAAAATAGAATGCAAACAGGAGATGGAGCACTGATTTCATCAGTAAAAACTAATAATCCTGTAGTTGCATCTCTTTTAAAAGACACCAAATTGTTAGAATGCTGATTGGCAACTATAATATAATTTTCATCAGGGGATAATGAAAAATTTCTTGGCCAATTACCCTTTGTAGGCTGGTGTGAGATAGATTGTAGAGAGCCATTTTCTAAATTTATACTGAATACAGCTATACTATTGTGCCCTCTATTTGAGGCATATAAAAATTTTCCATCTGATGAAATATGAATATCAGCACAATAGCTCTCTTCAGTATATCCGTCAGGCAAAGTAGAAAAAGAAGCTTTTTTCTCTAAGGTGTTATTTTTAGTCTTTTCAAGTAAACTCACTGTGCTATTTAATTCATTGATGCTATAAATCCATTTTTCGTTGGGGTGAAAGCTTAAATGTCTTGGGCCTGCTCCTTCATCCATTTTTAAAGTTTTAGGACTTGAAAATTGTAATTTTTGTTGTGATGTATCTAGTTTAGAAAACCATAATTCATTTGTACCTAAGTCAACTGAAATAATATTGTTGTTGTCAGCCTCAAACCATGCTGAATGTGCATGAGCAGTATTTTGCTGTTTTTTAGTACCTTTACCAGTATGCTGTTGAATATCTAATAAGTCAGATAAAACGCCTTCTGAATTAAGTTGTAGCAAGCCTATATTACCACCTGTATAATTAGCAGTTAATACATTTCCATTTTTATTTACAGTTATAAAACAAGGATGAGCACCTCCAGAAGAACTTCTGCTGATAAACTTCAAACTGTCACCATTGATGTTGTAAGACTCAACGGTGCCATTGCCATTATTACTGTCAACTTCATTTACAGCTAATAGATAATTATGATCAAAACTCTTTACTAAAAATGAAGGGTTGGTAGTCAGAGCAGCCAATCCGACTTTTTCTAATTTACCCTCTTTAGAAAGTGTATAGGTGTAAATGCCTTTACTTATGGTGTCAGTATAAGTACCTACAAAAAAGGAAGTGTATTTTTTTTCTTGTTTCACTTCTTTTTGTTGAGGTGTTTCTTTTTTTGTTTGGCATCCTATAGTTAATAATGCTAAGATGATGAATTGGAATGGTTTCATAGTAATACTTTTAGCTAATTTTAGATAGCGAAAGTAATTGATTATTTACAATTCTTCTAATTCTAAATTATAATCATATTGTAAATCTTCGTGTAATGTTGCAATAGCTTTTTGAATTAATAAAATTTGTCGATCATAAATATTTTGAAGACTTGTGTTTCTGTAAAATGGCGGACTCATCTCTTTTAGTTCAGAACAAAAATGTAATAATAATTCTACTTCAGTTTCTTTCTTTTTTGAATAGCGAATGTATTTTTTTATATTCCTTAAAATTTTACGGACACTTTTTTTGATATAGAAATAACTAGAGGTGTTTATTTGACAGAATAATTCAGTAACGTCATCTTTTACACCATGTATAAAAGAGTCTTCGTCATCAGCCTCAAATAGGAGGTAAGTCAATAATTCTTTATTCTCTTTTTTAAACTTTGACAACTTTAAACATAACACTAAGAGTTCTTCTTGCGATTGATACTTTAACTCTTTTTTGAGTTGACTTACTGTTGCTGTTTTCATTTTTTATAGCTATCGATTTGTTCTTTGATAAATACAATTTTAGTTGAAACAACATCCTTATTGTCAACTATTATTTTTTTAGTCTTAATGATTGCTGTGGTAGTATCAATTTTTGTATTGTTTTTACCAACAATATCAAATTGAATGTTGATTTTTTGAATAGAATCTGAAATTTGCTCACTTTTACCTAATTGTTGTACATTTTCTATGCGTACTTGCTGCATATAATTAGGTGTAATCTCACTTTTAGAAAGCTCTCTTAATTGCGATGTAATATCATCTTTAAATTCAGGATGCTGTTTTAGTAAAACAACTAAGTCGTAATAGTCTTGTAATTTTTGTTGAGTTAAATGTAGATAAGTAAAACTTTTTTCTAAAGAAATGTTTTCTATAGGATATACTTCTGGACTCGCTTCTGTAGTGTCACTATCCATAAAAGGAGCTTCTCGTTTAGCATTAGAACAAGAAATTACAATGAAGAGGAGCGTTATGGATAAAACTTTTTTCATTGTATTATAAATTTAAGTTTTACAATTTTTCCATTTTTATATAGTTTATTCAAAATTTTTATATTTTTTAAACTACTTGTAGGAATTGTTAATTTACGAATGAATTCATTTTTTGAATAAATTTCAACACCAATGCTTTTAGAAAAAACCTGATAAATTTGAGCATTGTCAGCAATCAAATTTTGTAATTGTAGTTTTCGTTTTTTAATATTTTTTACATTGTTATTTGAATAATAATGTAGCATTAAAGCATAATCATCAGTGTGTAATTGTATGGTGTTATTTATTTGTGTGCCAATAGTTCTAGTAATTGTATCTGTTTTATAATAAGGAGATTGCACAATAAATGTAATAGATTTTTCTTTAGTTGTGTGTGAAAAACAGCCCAAACTATCCGTTTTCAGATAAAGAGGAGATTCATGATTTTGTAGTATTTTTATATCTAATACTGTAGTTATAGTTTCGTTTTTATCTTCGTCTATAAAGCAAAATTGGAATTCATTTTTTAGTGTATAGAAATAAAATAGACCCACAATAATGGGTAGTAACAGCAAAAGAGCATAGTGTTTTTTTTGAGGTTTATTTTTTTCTTTTACTATTTCAATATAAGGATATGCATCTTTAAAAGCTGTCCAATTTTGGAAGCCAATATATGAGCTCAATAAATTTAAAATATCAATTCGAGGTAATTTTTCAGGTTCATTTTTGATATAAGTATAAAACCATTTCTCACTAACTCTTGCTTTTACCTTTCTAAATAAATCTTCTTGAAAAGCGACAATATCTTCTCCTTTCCAATCATTTATTAAAGTAGAAGCACTATTTTTTAACAAGAAAGTATGTGTAATTTCTTGTTTTAATATTTTAAAATAATATGTATCTTCTGAATTCAAATGTTTAACATGCTTAAAATCAATAAATTATTTATTGTAAAATAAATTACAATTGGTTTACAAGAGCTTTTCAATGGTTAGCTTTATAAGCTACATAAGTTAGCTCATATAAATCTTAAAAATAAAAAATTATGAGAACAAACAAGTTAAATTTCAGATTAAAAGTTTTGATGTTAATCGTATTTACAAGTTTTCTTTTATCATGTAATAGTAATCATAAAGAAAGTTTGGCTGTTGATAATGTAGAACTATCTGAAAAACATGAAGCCATAGCGATAGAGGGTATGGATAGTGAAACTTTAAGTCCAAGTCAAGAAACTCCACGTCAAGAAACTTCAAAAGTGTTAAAAATTATCAAATCAGCATCTGTTAAGTATAAGGTAGTTGAGGTGAAGGGTGCATCAAAGAGAATAAATAAAATGGTGCAGCAGTTTAATGGCTATTTGTCAGATCAGCGATTTGAAAATAATTTATATCGAAAAGAGAATCGATTTACGATAAAAGTCCCGAATCAACATTTTGCTTTATTATTAGATTCTATAGTTAATGTGGCTGAGTTTATTGATTATGAAAATATTACTACAGATGATGTAACCGAAGAATATGTCGATTTACAGTCGCGATTAAAAACAAAGTTAGAGGTAAAGCAGCGTTATGAAACGATACTTCGTAAATCAGCAAAAACAGTAAAAGATATTCTTGCAACTGAAGAGCGGTTAGGTATTATTCAAGAAGAAATAGAAATTGTTCAAGGGCGACTAAATTTTTTAAGTAATAAAGTAAGTTATAGTACCATTCAAGTAGAATTGTACGAAACGGTTGATTATAAAGAAGAACCAGAGAGTTATTCTCGTACATTTTTCTCAAAAGTAAAAGAAGGTTTTTTATATGGTTGGCATTTGATTTCGAGTATTCTATTAGGTGTGATTTATATCTGGCCTATACTATTGATTGGTTTTTTAGTCTTTTTTATATTGAAAAAGAGGTATAAAAAATAACACAATTCTTTTTTAACTGAAATGAATTCCTCGAAGTTTTAACTCGGGGTTTCATTTTTAATAAGAAAGCTATAATTGCAATTCAACCATAAATGTATAAACTTTTATCTAGTAGATTTAGAAATTAGTTTAGGTTAGGATTTTCAGGTGCATTGGCCCAAATTTTATATTCACCGCCAAATTTCATCAAATGATTTTTCCATGAAGATTGGTCAGAAATTTCAAAAAGATTTTGGTATTGATTTTCAATAACTACCCAAGAAGTAGTATTTAATTCGTCTTGAAGTTGATTTTTACTCCAACCAGAATAACCAAGAAAAAATCGAATATTATTTTCGTTTAAAGTATTTTTGTCTAGCAAAGTTTGTACTGTATCAAAATTACCTCCCCAAAAAATACCATCTGTTATTTTTATACTATCTGGAATCAATTGGGGCACTCTATGTATAAAGTATAAATTTTCTTTAGAGACAGGGCCACCATTATAAATAGTTAAGTTTGAAGTAATTTCAGGAATTAAGTCACTTAATATATAATTTGAAGGTTTGTTCATTATAAAACCTATTGATCCTTCATCATTATGCTCAGACAAAAGTATTACTGATCTGTTAAAAGAACTGTCATTTAAAATTGATGGCTCTGCTATTAATAATTTTCCTTTGGTAATTTCAGCTGATTTCATAGTGTTTAATTACTCTACTAAGGTAGTAATTATTATTGCAAAAAAAAACTCTCAATTTAAATTGAGAGTTTTAAGTTTTCTAAGCAATGCTTAAATTAGTTTACTGAATTTTTCAACTCAGCACCTGGCTTAAATTTCACTACATTTTTAGCAGCAATTTTTATAGTTTTTCCAGTTTGAGGATTTCTTCCGTCTCTTGCAGCTCTTCTAGTCACTGACCAAGAACCAAAACCTACTAAAGATACTCTGTCACCTTTTTTTAAAGTTTTTTGTACATTACCCATTACTGAGTCTAATGCTTTTTTTGCAGCAGCTTTAGAAATTCCTGCATCTGCAGCCATAGCTTCTACTAATTCTGATTTGTTCATAATTAAATTTTTAAATTGATTAAATATTGTTTTGCTCGTTAAAAGCTGAACAAATATATATTTTATAAGGGGTTGCACAAGGTTTAGACTCTAAAACCTCTAATTTTGTTAATAAAACAAGCGTAATTGTTAATAACCACAGTATTTTTAGGCTCTAATGAGAAGAAAAGTGATGTTTTAATGTAGGTTTAGAAGGTTCTTAACTATTTGAAATAGGCGTTTTCGTGAAAGTTATATCCGTTTAACAATGCATTAACCCTCATTTTTCGTTTGTTAGGTAATTGAATTTCATCAATGAGTATATAACCTTTTTTAACAGCAACTTTCAATTCTTTCTTAGTACAAATAACTTTACCTATTTTATAATGGTGATTTTCTTTAACTTTTCTAATAGTATAAATTTTCACTTCAAAAGCTACTCCATTATTATTTAGTACAGACCAAGAACCAGGATAAGGATTTAGACCTCTAATTTTATTATAAATAGAATTTAAAGATTGTTGCCAATCTATTTTACAAGTTTCTTTGAAAATTTTAGGAGCTTTATGGGTTGAATTTTCAGTTACAGTTTGAACTGTCGTCTTTACTTTTCCTCTTTGAATTAAC
Source organism: Flavobacteriaceae bacterium (assembly GCA_027066745.1). Lineage (GTDB taxonomy): Bacteria > Bacteroidota > Bacteroidia > Flavobacteriales > Flavobacteriaceae > Aureibaculum. Next base: position 10,011 of record JAMONB010000426.1, on the reverse strand, counting down.
TCAACGGTTTTTATAACCAGTTGACTTCCAATATCCATGAGTTTATCATGTAAATCGCCTGTAGTATCGTTATCACCAATTGTAGTTTCTTCTTGTAAGATAATTTTGCCTGTATCAATTTTTTCATCAATAAAAAAAGTAGAGACTCCAGATTTAGTTTCTCCGTTTATCACTGCCCAATGAATAGGAGCAGCACCTCTATAATTAGGAAGTAATGAAGCATGTAAATTGAAAGTGCCTAGGGTTGGAAGTTGCCAAACAATTTTTGGCAACATTCTAAAGGCAACAACAATTTGTAAATTAGCATTGAGTTTTTTTAATTTATCTAAAAAGGATTCATCTTTTAAATTAGTAGGTTGTAAAATAGTTAATTGCTGTTCTAAGGCATATTTTTTTACTGCTGATTGATTTAATTTACGACCTCTTCCTGAAGGTCTGTCGGGTGCAGTAATCACACCAACAACATTAAATTTATGATCTATAAGTGCTTTTAAAGTAGCTACAGCAAAATCAGGAGTACCCATAAATATAATTCGGATGTCAGTCATCTTTATTCATTTCTAATTTATTTTGCGAATTTATACTTATTTTATCAGTATTCAATAGGTTTTGTATGGTTGTTAGTACAATTGAAGTTTCAATACCTAAGCTTGTTATAATTTCTTTGGCGGATAATTGTTTTTGATGAGATAGAAGTTCTAAAATTTTTCTTGCTAGAGGTTTGTGATCAAATAGTGATTTTTTTGTAGATAAACAGACATCACAAATACCACAATCTGAACCTGTTTTTTCATCAAAATAATCTAATAATAATTTACTTCGGCAAATCTTATTATTTTTTACATAATGAATTACAGCATTCATTTTTTCTAGTTTGATGCTATTCTGTTGTTTGATATCTTGAGCAATTTTAAGAATAGTTTTATCATCTTCTCTAGGAACTAAGAATTTTAATTGGCTGGTGTTCTTGTTGTAATTGTATTTTACCAAACCATCTTTCTCAAGTTTAATAAGTTGACTTTTTATACGAGAAGAGGTAGTGTTTGTTTTTTTTGCAATAATTGATTCATTGATTTTAATATAATGATCAAAAATACCACCATGTGTTCGTAAAATTACTTTTATCAATTGATTGTTATTACGTTCAGCATAGTCAAGTACTTTGTTAGGAGAGACTTTAAATTTTAACGAGGATTGTACGTTGAAATTCTCGTCAAAGCTTAAAATTTGCTCCCTTTCTAGTAATTTAAGGGTATTATAGGTTTGTAAAATATTGATTTGATATTGATTACAAAAAGTAGTGAGATTAAACTCAAAAGAATGTTGAGGTAATTCACCATAAGCAATGTATAAATATTGATTTAAATGATTGTAAATGCTTTTAGCAAAAGCTACAGTTACAAAGCCTTTTTTAAATTGATTTTTAAGATTAAAAATAGTGTGTTCATTGCCAAAAATAGTTGAGATTGCATTTTGTCCATTTCTACCAGCTCTACCCGCTTCTTGCATGTAGTTTTCTAAACTATTTGGTAAGTCTATATGAATAATTTGTTGCACATTATCTTTATCGATACCCATCCCAAAAGCATTTGTAGCCACCATTATAGGTGTTTTTTCTTTCATCCAATTGTTAAAAGAAGCTTGTTTCTCTTCAACAGATAATCCTCCGTGATAATAAGAGCTTTTAAAATTATTTTTATTTAAATAAAGACTAAGATCTTTTACACGTTTTCTACTGCTTGCATAGATAATTACTGGTTGTAAATGTGTAGGTAATTGTCTTTTTAAATGGTAATAAACATCTTCATGTTGGGTAATCTTTAAGGCCAATTTAGAACGTTTTAATGACTGTTTGAAAATTTGAGCATCAGAAATTTCTAAATTAGTGATAATATCACTCAAAACACGTTTTGTAGCAGTAGCAGTCAAAGCAAGTATAGGTGCAGAAATACCCAGTTCTTTAATTATAGGTATTTTTAAGTAGGCAGGTCTAAAGTCATGCCCCCATTCTGAAATACAATGAGCTTCATCTACGGCAATTAAGTTGATATTAAGTTGTTTTATTTTTTGTTGAATAAATTCTGATTGTAATTTTTCTGGTGAAATATATAAGAATTTATAATTACCAAATTGTAAATTGTCAAAAGCTTGAATTACTTCTTCTTGATGTAAACTTGATGTTAAAGCTATGGCTTTTATTCCCTTTTTTTTAAGGCTATCGACTTGATCATTCATTAAAGCAATCAAGGGTGAAATGACTAAACAGACACCTTCTTTTAGCAAAGCGGGTATTTGGTAACAAATAGATTTACCCCCACCTGTGGGTAGTAATACTACTGTGTTTTTATTTTGAAGTACTGTAGTAATGATTTTTTCTTGAGGCTTTTTAAAGTCTTGGTACTTCCAATACTTTTTTAAAATGGATAGTGGAGATTCCATTATAAAAGAGTAAGTTTTTTTAGTATGAAATCAACTCTATCCTTTACTGTGCCTATGGGTACTTCTATTATTAGGTAGCCTAAATTAGTATAGGCATCTTTCAAATGCTGATAAATGTCAATTGCTAAAGCAAAGCTTTCATGTCTTTCATTATCGGTACTGTAAATTTCTTTCCATGGAGGTAATAGAAAAATAGTATTATAAATGTATTCTTTACTTTTTTTAAGGTAAATTTCAGAATATTCTGTATTGTAATAATTCATATATGCATGAATATCAGGTAGACCTCTATCAAAAAAGATAACATCAGAATTTATATTTATAGCTTCAAGATATTGCTTTTCTCTACCTTCAAGTAATAGCTTGCTAAATAATAAAGGATCTTCTAAAAACAGGTATTCTATTCCTTTTTCTCTAGCTTGTAATGTAATTTGCCTTGATATTTCAGGAATACAAGTGTAATTACGACAAACTAATTCGTTAATTAATGTAGTTTTACCACTGCCTGGGCCTCCTGTAATAACAATTTTTTGTGACATAAAGGTTTTATAAATTCTTAATTAACAAAGAAAAAAAATAAATTCTATTAACCTAAATAATATCTGTATTTTTGTCAAAATTTATCATCATTTATATAAATTGGTAGTATAATTGTATTTATTCAAATTTTAAAATAGATCATAGTGCAGTGAGTGATTCAAATGATTTTTATAAAAAGTTAAAAACAAAATTAGAAGAAACAACAGATTTCCCTACGGAGTATATGTATAAATTTATCATTCCTTCTGATGGTGAAGTGAAAGAATTAGAAAATGCTTTTAGTCATACAGGAGCAGTAATTAAGTCAAGAAAATCTAAAACAGGTAAATACATTAGTTTTACCATTTTGGTTAAGATGAAAAGTGCTGATTCAATTATTGAAAAATATAAAGAAGTGTCTAAAATAAAAGGAGTAATATCTTTGTGATATTTTTAACAACCTAATTTGAAAATATGGAATATTTTTGGGCGTTCTAAAAATATTTTTTAACCAGATAATAAATATATTAAAAAGTTTTTTATGAGTTTTAAGCACCTAATCATTATTCTTTGTTTGACAATTGGTACACACACACAATCGCAATCAAAAAAGAATATTTTATTTACCGTAGTTAATACTCCAGTATTTATTGATGAATTCAATCAAGTTTTCAATAAAAACAGAGATATAGTTGCTGAAGAGAATAAAAAATCTATTGAAGAATATCTTGAGTTATACATTAACTATAAATTGAAATTAAAGCAGGCATATGAATTGAAATACGATACAGTTACAGCTTATAAACGAGAGTTGAAAAGTTATAGAGAACAGTTAATTATACCTTACTTAACGGATAGTAAAATCACAGATGCTCTTGTGAAAGAAGCTTATGATAGAATGAAAACAGAAATTAATGCCAGTCACATATTGGTTGGTGTACCTCCTAAATCTTTGCCACAAGATACTTTAAAAGCATATCAAAAAATAATTGAAGCTAGAACAAAGATTATGAATGGTGCATCTTTTGAATCCATAGCAAAAGAATATTCTGAAGATCCGTCTGCTCAAAAAAATGGAGGAAATTTAGGCTATTTCTCGGCTTTTGATATGGTTTATCCATTTGAAAATGTAAGCTATAAGACTAAGGTAAATGAAGTTTCTATGCCTTTTAGAACACGATTTGGATATCATATTGTCAAGGTGAATGACACAAGACCTTCTAAAGGTGAAGTTGAAGTGGCACATATTATGATAAAAGAGAACGCCGAAGATTCATTAGTAGCAAAAACAAAAATTGATGAGTTATATGCCAAATTGCTTCAAGGTGATAGTTTTAAATTTTTAGCTAAAATGTACTCTGATGATAAGAATTCTGCAATAAACGGAGGTACAATACCTAAATTTAAGTATAATAGAATGATAAAATCATTTGCTGACATCGCCTTTTCCTTAAAGGAAGTAAATGAAATTTCTAAACCTTTTAAAACAAGATTTGGTTGGCATATAATGACATTAATAAAAAAACATCCTATACAAAAATTTGATCAGCTTCAAGAAGAGCTTATCCAGAAAATAGAAAAAAACGAACGTTCTAAAGCAGCAGGGAAATCTATTGTAAATAAGTTAATGAATGAATATAATATTACTAAAGATGATAAATTAACTCAGCTATTCTTAAAACAAGATACGATTCAAATTCAGCAAAATTTAAAACATACACTTTTTACAATAAATGAAGAAAAAATACTATTAGGCGATTTAATTGAATTTAATAAGACGCATAGTAATGATGATGTAGAGAATGTATATCAAGATTTTTTAGAATTTAAAACACTAAATTATTTTAAAGACAATTTAGAAAAAACGGATACTAGTTTTGCATTTACAATGCAAGAATATAGAGACGGTTTATTATTATTTGATCTCTTACAAGATAAAGTTTGGAAACGTGCTGAAAAGGATACGATAGCTTTACAAGAGTTTTTTAATAAAAATTCAGACAGGTATTCTTGGAAAAAAAGAGGAGATGTGATTATTGCATCTTGCACAAAACATGATAAAGCTTTACTTGTAAAAAAATATTTAGAAGAAAATAAGAGTTTAGAAGAGATTAAGAAATTAGTAAATGAAGGGCCAGTTATTCATGTAATATTTACTAAAAGAATTTTAGAAGAAGGGCACAAAAAACTGCCTAATAATTTTAAGTTAGACAGTGTCGGCATTTCTGATGTAATAAATATTAATGAAACCAATTTTAGTATTGTCAAAACGATTAAAATTATGAATCCTGAGCCTATGGAGTTTAAAAAAGCGAAAGGAATGGTTATTAATGATTTTCAAGAGTACTTAGAAAAACAATGGATAAAAGAATTGAGAAAAAAATATCCAGTTAAAATTAATAAAAGAGCATTAAAGAAAGTAATAAAATTAAATTCAAAATAAATTGTATAGTAGATATTTTTATATCATAATATTCACATTACTTGTCTCATGTAATTCTAAAAACGAAGATAAAAATGCTATTGCAAAAGTGTATGATACGTTTTTGTATAAAGAAGATATGGCTGAAATTTTACCTAAAAAAATATCTAAAGAAGATAGTGTTATTTTTGTGAAAAATTATATTAATAAATGGGCAAGAGAACAATTGTTAATTCAGAAAGCCAAAATTAATCTTCAAGAAGAAAAAGAACAAATTACAACTTTAGTTAAGCAATATGAGCAAGATTTATTAATTAATAAATATAAGGAAGCTGTTGTCTCTCAAGAATTAGATACTGTAATTTCAATGGTAGAGATTGAAAAATATTACACAGAAAATAAAGAAATTTTCAAATTGAATGAAGCTTTAGTTAAATTTAGATATATTTATTTTGGAAATGATATTTTGAATCCAAGAGAAATAATATCTTTGTTTAAAGATGACAAACAAGCTTCAAATCAAGAATTAATAAAACAAGAATTACAATTAAAATCACTTAGTTTAAATGATTCAATTTGGATTAAATATGATGATGTAATAAGAGCAGCACCTTATTTAAAAGCTATAAACAAAAAAACATTTTTACAGAAGAAAAAATCCATACAAAAAAAGGATTCTTTAGGAGTGTATATAGTAAAAATTAAAGATGTATTATTGCGGAATGAAATTGCACCTATGAGTTATGCATTACCAACAATAAAGCAATTGATATTACACAAAAGAAAATTAAAATTATTAAATAAAATTGAAGAAATAATTATCGAAGATGCAATTAAAAATAAAGAATTTCAAATTTACTAAAATGCGATATAAATATATAATACTTACCTTTTTATGTTTTTCTTTTGTCTTACAGGCTCAAGATTCAATACAAGAAAATACTAGAGTAAAACTAGATGGCGTAGCTGCCGTGATAGGAAAGAACATTGTGCTTGATTCAGAAATCTTAGCCTATAAATTAGAACTAGAACAGCAGAGCGAAGGGAAGGTTGAAGTTTCTAATTGTGAAATATTAGAACAAATAATGGATAGAAAATTATTGTCACATCATGCAATTGTAGATAGTTTGGTTGTTACAGAGGCAGATGTTCAAGGTCAGGTTGAACGAAAAATTGCTTATTTTTTACAACAGCTGGGTTCAGAAGAAAAATTATATACCTTTTATGGGTTTAATGACATGGCAGATTTGCGGAAAGAATTTATTGAAGTTGAAAAAGAAGCTTCATTAATTCAGAAAATGCAGCAAAAGTTAACAGATGAGGTTGATGTTACACCAGAAGAGGTTCGTAATTATTATAAAAGCTTAGAAGAGAAAAACAATTTGCCAGAAATAGGTGCAGAAATAGAGTTGCAACAAATTGTTTTATATGCTAAGCCTTCTGAAGAAGAAGAGAAAAGAGTGTTAAAACGGCTTAATGAGATAAGACAACAGGTCATAGATGGAGGGAATTTTAAAATGAAGGCTATTTTGTACTCTGAAGACCCAGGAGTAGCTCAAAATAATGGATTCTACACAATAACAAGAGAAAGTCAGTTTGTAACAGAATTTAAAGAGGCAGCTTTTAGTTTAGACGAAGGAGATATTTCTGAACCTTTTAAAACAGCATTTGGATATCATATTTTGATCTTAGAAAAGATAAAAGGAAAACAACGGGATGTAAGGCATCTTCTAATACAACCAGAAGTGACTCAAGAACAACAAGATAAAGTCAAAGATTCTTTGACAAAAATAAGAAAAGATATTCTTACTTTAAAAATTTCTTTTAATGAAGGTGTTAAAATGTACTCTGGAGAAAAAGAAACAAAAGCAAATAAAGGTTTATTGATGAACCCCGAAACGAATGATTCAAAGTTTGATTTGACAAGAATGGACCCAACTTTATATGCAAGAGTTAGTGCGATGAAACAGGGTGAGATTACAGATGTTTTTTATGATGAAAACCGTGAAGGAGAAAAAATGTATAAGATTATTCTGATGAAATCTAAAACCGACGCTCATGTGGCTGACTTGGTTAAAGATTATGTTAAAATTCAAAGCTTAGCTTTACAAAAGAAAAAAGAAGAGACAATTGAAAAATGGGCAAAAGAGAATATTAAAGATACTTATATTAATATTAATAGTGAATATAGTAAGTGTAAATTTAAAAATAATTGGAAGAATAATTAGTCCAGATGTTTTCTTGATTAGTTTAATAGTGTAGAAATATAAATTAAAATTAATGTCTGACGTAGTTGCAGTTGAGAATTTAGTAAAAAAGTATAAGGATCTAAAGCAAGAGGTAGGTAAAATTATTATTGGTCAACACGATGCTATTGATCATGTATTACTTTCTGTATTGTGTGGAGGGCATTCACTACTGATTGGTGTTCCAGGATTGGCAAAAACCTTATTGGTAAATACAATATCAGAAACATTAGGGTTAAATTTTAAAAGAATTCAATTTACACCAGATTTGATGCCTTCAGATATTATAGGAAGCGAAATTTTAGATGAGAGTCGTCATTTTAAATTTATTAAAGGACCTATTTTTTCTAATATTATTTTAGCAGATGAGATCAATAGAACACCTCCCAAAACTCAAGCGGCTTTATTAGAAGCTATGCAAGAAAAATCAGTTACTGTAGCTGGTCATCAATACAAATTAGAACCTCCATTTTTTGTTTTAGCAACACAAAATCCTATTGAGCAAGAAGGAACTTATCCTTTGCCTGAAGCACAATTAGATCGATTTATGTTTTCTATTTTTTTAGATTATCCTTCTTATGAAGAGGAAATAGAGATTGTTAAGAGTACAACTACAGATGAGGTAAAGCAAATAAATTCTATTTTTTCAGCTCAAGAGATATTAAATATTCAACATTTAATCAGAAGGATACCCGTAGCTGATAATGTTGTGGAATATGCAGTAAATTTGGTGGCTAAGACAAGACCTAATTCAGAAAAATCAGTACAAGTTGTTAATGATTATATTGATTGGGGAGCTGGACCTAGAGCTTCACAAAATTTAATTATTGCTGCAAAAGGTTATGCCGCTATCCGAGGCAAATTTTCACCAGACATAGAAGATGTGAAAGCTGTTTCATTAGCAATTTTAAGGCATAGAATTGTAAAAAATTATAAAGCAGAAGCAGAAGGAATTACGGAAGAGCAAATTATTAAAGAATTATTCTAAGGCTCTTTGAGGGAGTATAATATTTTCTATTGTAAGATAGCAGTCCAAGTGCCATCAGGATCAATTAGGTGATCGTAAGTTCCTTGCATGGTTAAACCTGTAAATGTTCCTGTATAAACATGAGTTGATGTAGCTGGATCTGAATTTTCACCAATATAAGTAAGTTTATTTCCATCTACAGACCAAGAGCCTTGAGCTTTATAACAATCAACACAATTAGATTCTTCATATTTTGTAGTTTGGTCTTCGTTAAAATTTACTTTTGCTAATATTTCAGTACCAGTGTGATTCGTAATTGTAAAATTCCAAATTGTATTACCAAGAGGAAGTGTTTTTAATGTTAGTTCTTTACTATAGGCTGTGCCAACAATTGTAGTAGCAAAAACTTTAAAATAGTAAGTAGTATTCACAGTTAAATCTTGTATTACACTAGTAAAGGTAGTCGTAGTTTCTGTAATTTTCTCATTACTTATTGTAGGATTTGGATTTTTACTCCAACAAATACCTTGAGATGTTATTGTATTTCCATCATTTGAAATTACTTTTCCACTTATTTTTATAGATGTAAATGTAATTTGAGCATTTGCCTCTGTAGTGTTGATTATCGCATTTGATGTTATTTCAGTATCATCGCTACTACAATTGATTATAAAAAAAGGAAATATCAAAAGTAAAATACTTTTAAAGAGTAGTTTTTTCATTTAGAATAGTTTTATTTCCCTTAAAGAGAGTGATTATTAATTAGAATTTTTAGTGTTCAAATATTTGATATTCTGATTGTTGAATTGATAAAAAATATGTAAATTTGCACTCCTTTTTACAAGCACAGATTAGAAAAAAGGATTTATAAAAAAAAATAATTTTAACTCTTTGATTGGTATTATTGTTAATAGTCTGAATATTAATCAAATACAAATTTTATAGACAACATGTCTAAATTACAAGAAAAAATAGATTTATACACTGAAGAAGTAAAAAAATTAGGTTTAAAATTAGATACTGATTTATTAGCAAGTGTAACCAAAGGATTAGGACCATCAATTTATAGAGTAGATGCTGAAAAAGTTTCAAGTTCTGATACTAAAGAATTAGAAACAGTTAAAAAGAATTTTTTAATCAAAAAATTAGGTTTAGAGGATTCTCCAAAATTAGATGAAGCTATTGCTAAAACAATTGAAGTCATTGGAAAATCAAATAGAAATAAATATAGAGCTATCTTTTATACAATTTTAGTAGAAGAGTTTGGAGCTCAATCTATTTACAATTCTGAAAAGAAAAAGGAAGAGGTAAAAGAAGATAAGAAAGAGGTTAAAAAAGATATAGTAGAAGAAAAAACTTCAAAGAAAGAGACTGTAAAAGAAGAGAAAAAGGAAGAGAAAAAAGAAGTTAAAGAAGAG
>JAMONB010000425.1 GCA_027066745.1 Flavobacteriaceae bacterium | reverse complement strand
AAAGACTTGAATCCGTTTAGGTTGTAGGCGTTTTTTTGAAAAAAAAATAAGCAGTTTTGATACTCTAGAATAGCACTGTGTATTTTATGTAGAAGTGGATTGTTAAAAGGAAAATACAATCATGAAATTTCATTTTTTACTGAATCATTTAATGCAACTCTTCCAGATAGGGTCTTTAGGGGTGTTACCAATAAGAGTTATTTTTTCTTTACTTACAGGATGAATAAATTCTATAGCTCTAGCATGTAAACAAATACCACCATCAGGGTTGCTTCTTTTAGCTCCGTATTTTAAATCACCTTTAATAGAGCATTTTATTTTTGCTAATTGAGCTCTGATTTGATGATGCCTACCTGTTTCTAAATCGATTTCTAATAGAAAGTAATTGTCTAAGGCATTGATAATTTTATAGTGTAAAATAGCTTTTTTGCAACCTTCAGATTCCTTAGTAAATACGGTCGATTTATTATTTTTAGAATTTTTTTTTAGAAAATGAATTAAGGTGTCTTTTTCTTTTTCAGGCTTGTTTTTAACAATGGCCCAATAGGTTTTTGAAATTTCTTTATCACGTAACATTTTGTTGAGACGTTCTAATGCTTTTGAGGTTCTAGCAAAAATTACAATACCGCTTGTGGGTCTATCTAAACGATGTACAACACCTAAAAACACTTTGCCTTTTTTATTGTATTTCTCTGCGATGTATTGTTTGGCAATTTCACTTAATGGAGTGTCGCCCGTTTTATCACCCTGTACAATATCACCCACTCTTTTATTGACAATAAGTATGTGATTGTCTTCGTGTATAACTTGTAAGTTGTCTTTGGTAGATTTCATTATTTATAGCAAAATTTCAATTATTATCCGTCTTCCGTCTTCCGTCTTCCGTCTTCCGTCTTCCGTCTTCCGTCTTCCGTCTTCCGTCTTCCGTCTTCTATTCTTCAATCCCATTATTTATACTATCAATATAACTTAATAGCTCGTCTTTTCCGTTTTTGCCAGTTGCTGAGGTGACAAAAGTTTGGGGAATGCTTTCCCAGTCAGCTGCTAACATTTTTTTTTCAAATAGTTGTAATGTCCTGTTGATTAATGAGCGTCTTATTTTATCAGCTTTTGTAAATACAATAACAAAAGGAATTTGATTTTCGCCTAAAAATTGCATGAATTCTAAATCCACTTTTTGAGGTTCATGTCGTATGTCTACTAACAAAAAAGTACACATAAGTTGTTGGCGTTTTAAAAAATAATCAGCGATAAAACCTTGAAATACCTTTCGTTTACTTTTAGACACCTGAGCGTACCCATAGCCAGGTAAATCGACTAAAAACCATTCGTTATTAATTTTAAAATGATTGATGAGTTGTGTTTTTCCTGGTCTTCCAGAAGTTTTAGCTAACTTTTTCTTATCCACTAACATATTAATCAAAGAAGACTTTCCTACGTTGGATCTGCCTATAAATGCATATTCAGGTATCTTGTCTTTCGGACATTTAGTGATGTCGGTATTACTGATGATAAATTCAGCCGATTTAATTTTCACAAGAATTAAATTTATGATTTAGAATAGTAAATAACATATTCCTTTCCTTTGGGAAGGGGTTTAAAGCTTCTCTTGCTTCAACCATTTTTCAAGTAATATATTGAATTTTTTAGGGTGTTCCATCATGGCAGCATGACCACATTTATCTATCCAATACAGGGTAGAATTTGGGAGTAGTTTGTTGAATTCTACAGCTACTTCAGGCGGTGTAACACTATCATTTTTCCCCCAAATTAAACCTACAGGCATTTTCATGTTGGGTAAATCTTTAGCCATGTTATGGCGTATAGCACTTTTGGCAATAGATAAAGTTCTAATTAACTTACTTCTATCGTTTAAGGTGTCATAGACTTCGTCAACAACTTCTTTAGTGGCTATTTTAGGATCGTAAAATACGTCTTGAGCTTTTTTCTTAATGAATTCATAGTCACCACGCTTTGGGTAGCCATCACCCATGGCACTTTCATAGAGGCCAGAGCTACCAGTCAATACAATACCTGCAACTTTTTCAGGAAATCGTTTTGTATAGTACAATGCAATATGACCGCCTAAAGAATTACCTAAAAGAATATAATCTTTTAGCCCTTTTTTTTCAGTAAATTTTTTAATAAATTTAGCTAAACTCTTAACGTTTGTTTGTAGTAGAGGTAGTGTGTATATTGGTAATTCAGGCATAATAACCCGATATCCATTTTTTGAAAAATAGTCAAATACACCGTCAAAATTACTTAAATTACCCATCAACCCATGCAAAATAATAATGGGTCTTCCTTCGCCAGACTCTAAGTAACTAAATTTCCCTTCTTTTTTGTGATTATTTGCCATTAACTAAATTGAGTTTCATCAAATGCAAAAATAATGAATTTGGTTGAAAGTACTGCATTTCTTTAAAATGAGATCGATTTTATTCCTAAAAATTTTCATGTTTTTTATAAAACATTATGAATCAGTACAATAAATTGACGAAAATAAAGTTATTAACAAAGTGGTAAAAAATGGTAAAAAGTGGTAAATTTTCGTACTTTTGTCATTGTAAATCATTGAAAGTGGTAAATTTAATAGGAACATACGAGTGTAAAGCAGATGCCAAGGGAAGGCTTATGCTTCCGTCTCAGCTTAAAAAGCAACTAAATTCTGTATTGGAAGAGGGGTTTGTGATTAAGCGAGCAGTGTTTCAGCCTTGTCTTGAAATTTACCCAATGAGTGAATGGAATATGTTGATGCAGAAAGTAAATAAGCTAAATAGGTTTGTAAAGAAGAACAATGATTTTATAAGAAGGTTTACTGCTGGTGTGAAAATAGTTGAATTGGATGTTTCTGGTAGGTTGTTAATACCGAAAGACTTGCATTCGTTTGCGGGTATTTCTAAAGAAGTGGTCTTGTCTTCTGCGGTAAATATTATTGAAATTTGGGATAAAAACAATTATGAAAAAGCCATTGATGATGCGGCAGTAGATTTTGCTCAATTGGCTGAGGATGTAATGGGTAATGATAATGACATCTTAGATGAGTTATCATAATCCGGTTCTGCTCTTTGAAAGTGTTGGTGGTTTGGATATTGTACCAAATGGTGTCTATGTTGATGTTACTTTTGGAGGTGGGGGTCATTCTAGAGAGATATTAAAAAGATTAGATGCTGACGGAAAATTATTTGCTTTTGATCAAGATGAAGATGCGTTGAAGAACATAATTGATGATGATCGTTTTACGTTGATTCATGAAAATTTTAGGTATCTAAAAAGATTTTTAAGGCTATATGGTGTGCAGAAGGTAGACGGAATTCTTGCCGATTTAGGAGTGTCGTCACATCAATTTGATAAAGCGAGTAGGGGTTTTTCTACGCGTTTTGATGCAGAATTAGATATGCGAATGTTTAGAGGTTCTAAGAAGACTGCTGAGCATGTAATAAATAAGTATAGTGAAGAGCGGTTAAGTGATATTTTGTTTTTGTACGGAGATTTAAGAAATTCAAGAGCATTGGCTAAGCAAATTATAGAAAGTAGAAGCGAAACAGCTATCAGAACAAGTTTTCAATTGAAAGAGGTTTTGCAAAAATTTTTACCAAAAAGTAAAGAACATAAAATATTAGCACAGATTTTTCAAGCGATTAGAATTGAGGTGAATGAAGAGTTAGAGGCGTTGAAAGAGTTTTTAATGCAAACTGAAGATGTCTTAAGACCGGGAGGAAAGTTGAGCGTAATTTCTTACCACTCTTTAGAAGATAGGTTAGTAAAACGATATATGAGAAGTGGTCTATTTAAAGGTGAGCCTGAGAAAGATTTTTATGGAAATGTGGAAGTTCCTTTTAAAAAAGGAAAATTAATTACACCGTCAGTAGAAGAAATTAAAGAAAATAATAGAGCTAGAAGTGCAAAATTAAGAATAGCAACAAAATTGTGATATGGCTAAGGTGAGGCAGGCGGTTTATGATATTTTAAAAGGAGGTTTTTTGGTTGATGAAGGGGCTGCTAAAAATTGGTCTATGTTGGTTTTTTTGGCAGGTTTAGCGTTGGTGATGATTGCAAGTTCGCATAGTATCGATAAAAAAGTTCAAAAAATAGCAGTACTCAATAAAGAAATGAGAGAGTTGAGGTCTGAATTTGTATCTACAAGATCAGATTTGATGAAAGTGAAAATGGAATCAGCTATTATTAGAAAATTAGGGGAAGAAGGTTTGTATGTGAGTGAAAATCCACCACAAAAAATTGTAGTAAAAAATTAGAAAAATTGGCAATAGAAAAAAAGAACATACTAAACAGATTGTATTTACTGGTTGGAGGTATGTTTTTGTTTGCTGTAGCAATAACGTATAAAATCATTGATATTCAGTTTATAAACGGAGATTTTTATAAGCAGAAAGCTGAAAAATTAACGGTTAGAGATTTTGAGATAAAGGCCAATAGAGGTAATGTTTATACAGCAGATGGGAGTTTGTTAGCAACATCAGTAACACGATTTGATATCAGAATGGATGCAGTTACAGTTACTGAAGAGAGTTTTGAAGAGAAAATTAAAGAGCTAAGTCAGTCGCTATCAGAAATGTTAGGAAAAACTGCTGGTTATTATGAGAATTACATCCGTAAAGGTAGAAAGTCAAAAAACAGATATTTATTCATCACTCGAAATTTAAGCTATAACCAGTATTTACAAATCAAAGCTTTTCCGATATTTAACTTAGGTATTTACAAAGGAGGTTTTATTGCAGAGCAGCGTACAGTAAGAGAGCATCCTATAGGTAAGGTTGCTGAGCGGGCGGTGGGTTATGATGATTATAGAGGTAAGGTTGGTATTGAAGGTAATTTTTATGAGTATTTACGAGGTAAAAATGGTAAACGCCTCAAGCAGCGTATTGCAAAAGGGCAATGGAAACCGCTCAATGACAATAATGAAATTGAGCCAGTTGATGGTAGAGATATTATCACCACGATAGATTTAGATATTCAAGATTTTGCACATCATGCGTTGTTAGCACAGTTAGAAAAATTTGAAGCTGATCACGGAACGGTAGTGGTAATGGAAACTAAAACAGGCGAAATAAAAGCCATTTCAAATTTAGGAAGAAACAAAGAGGGTAAGTATTATGAGCGATTGAATTATGCGGTTGGTGAATCTCAT
>JAMONB010000424.1 GCA_027066745.1 Flavobacteriaceae bacterium | reverse complement strand
TAAAAAAATGTAAATTTTCTTCATACTTATTTATATTTATTCCGGTAAATTGTGGTTGATTGGTCTATTAAGACTAAATTAATAGATGATAAAGTTATAACTTTATTGTGTTCAAATGACGTAAAACTTAAAATTGTGAATAACTTTAATAATTATTAACCTAATAATTTAAAGATATTCACAAGTGTTTTTAATTGTAAAACACTAACAATAAGTATAGTAACACTTTAAATTAAAGTTAACTTTATCTTAATATAGCAGAGTTAAAAGATTGTTAAGTTTATAACAAGTTTATATTATATTAAAATGTATTTGATATTAATCTTTATTTTTGAGGAATTTACAATGCTTTTATGAAAAAAAAAGACATCAAAATTTTATTGGTAGATGATGAACCTGATATTATAGAAATTGTAGGTTACAATTTAAAAAAAGAAGGGTATCAGATATTTACTGCCACAAATGGTATTGAAGCTATTGACAAAGCTAAAAAAATATACCCACATCTTATTCTTTTAGACGTAATGATGCCTATGATGGATGGAGTAGAAGCGTGTGCTAAAATTAGAAAAATTCAGGCTTTGAATGACGTTATTATTGCATTTTTTACGGCTAGAAATGAAGATTATTCTCAATTGGCAGGTTTTGATGCTGGTGCGGATGATTATATTACAAAACCTGTAAAACCAAAAGTCTTGGTAAGTAAAGTGAAATCTTTATTACGACGTTTAAAAGAGGATAATACAGATAAAGAAAATAGTATTGCTATAGGAGACATTATTATCAATAGAGAAGAGTACTTTGTTCAAAAAGGAAAAACAAAGATTATACTACCACGTAAAGAATTTGAATTGATGTATCTTTTAGCCTCTAAACCTGACAAAGTGTTTAAGCGAGATACTATTCTTGAAAGTGTTTGGGGAAGTGATGTCGTTGTAGGAGGCAGAACTATAGACGTTCATATTAGAAAGCTTAGAGAAAAGATAGGAGATGGTTATTTTAAAACTGTAAAAGGCGTTGGGTATAAATTTACGATTAAATGAAATTAAAAAAGACATATAAATTTGCTTTTAAATCTTCATTATACATTACACTAATTTTCTTTATTGCATTTTTAGGAGCTTCATTTTTTATCTCACATGAATTTAATGTGCTTTTATTAATAATTACCGGAACCTTTATTTTTTTGATTTCTATAGTAATCATTCAATACAGAGTAGAACATTTTATTTATAAAAGGATAAAAAACATTTATGAAGAAGTAGCTATTTCAAAAGCCGAATCTTTAAATCAAATAAGTATTACTTCTGATATGGAAACCTTGTCAGAAAAACTAAAAAAGTTTGCTGACGATAAGCATCTTGAAATTGAAATGTTACAAATAAGAGAAGAATACAGAAGGGAATTTTTGGGTAATGTTTCTCACGAGTTAAAAACACCGTTATTTACTGTTCAGGGTTATTTGTTGACCTTGACAGATGGTGCAATTAAGGATGACACCATTAGAGATAAATACTTGAATAGAGCGAATAAAGGCGTAGAAAGGTTGATAAATATTGTTGAAGACCTCGATATGATTACCCAATTAGAATCGGGTTCTTTAAATATATTACATGAAAATTTTAATATAGTTAATTTGATACAAAATGTATTTGATCTACTAGAATTGAAAGCTAAAAAAAGAAATGTTCAATTGCGGTTTGACAAAGTATATGACACCCCAATACTGGTACAAGGTGATGTTAAACGAATTGAACAAGTACTGATTAATCTCATTGAAAACTCTATAAAATACGGAAAACAAAAAAGCACCTCTATTATAAGTGTTGATAGTTATTCTGATTCTCAATTTATTATTCGTATTGCAGATGAAGGAGAAGGAATTAAACCTCAACATTTATCAAGGTTATTTGAGCGTTTTTATAGAGTTGACCCTAGTAGATCTAGAGAACAAGGAGGCTCTGGTTTAGGCTTGTCAATAGTAAAACACATTATTGAAGCTCATGAACAAAAAGTTTTTGTAGAAAGTGAATTAGGTAGAGGTTCAACCTTTTCATTTACCTTAGAAAAGTTCAAATAAATTTACATTTAGAGTTGTATCACTTGAGTTTATAAATCCATGATAAGCATCAACTGAAGTTAACATATTGAGCTTAAAATCCTTTTGAGTTGTAAAAGGAGCAATACCTAAGTCTTTCATTCTTTCAGCTAAGTATTTTTGTTCGTATTGCCCTGGAGTTGGGATAAAAAAAGCTTTTTTTTCGAGCTTAGCTAAATCTAGAATAGTAGAATAACCTGATCTAGCCAATACAACTTTACTTTCATTAAAAGCTTGTTGTAGTTGTTCAGTAAGCATATAATTCACAACAGTTGTATATTTGTTGATTTCAGCGACTATTGTATTTGAAAAAACACCTCTAACTAACAGCGTTTTTTTAGTAGAAGTTTTTAATTCAGCTATTAATTTTTCTTCTAATAGCGTTCGTTGAGGTTCAGGACCTGATAGCACGATAAGTAAATCGTATTTTATGGGTAAAGTTTGTTGTTCTAATCTACTAATTGCACCAATGTATTTAATGTTTAGTTTCTTGTTTTCAAAAGAGGATAGCTTTCCTGAAAGGATAGCGTCTTTAAAATCAGGAACCCAACATTGATCAAATTTTGCAATAATTTTTTGATGTAAATTGGAAGTGATTGCGGTTGTTTTTCCTGAAAGTACATTGATTTGATGTGTGATATAAACTGAAGGGATTGCTGTTAACCTTACACCAAACCTATTGTCAGAAATAATACCAGATAAGTTTTCTTTTTTATGGATTTTTCTGACTTCTTTTTGCTCGCTTATACTAGCTTTTAGGATGGTTGGACTGTTTAAAAAGAGCTTTAATTTTTGAGCAGAACCTTTAGAGTATTTGATGTTATAACTTGGTAATTGATATGATTTAAGTAGAGGAAATTCTTTTTGTAATAAAGCTAAAGCATCACCATCACTTGCAAGTATAGGTTCGAAATCATGCTTTAACAATGCCTTAATGATAGGAATGCATCTGGCAGTATGTCCCAAACCCCAATTTAAAGGTGCTATTAGAATTTTTTTTTTCATTCCTGTCATTCCTGCGAAGGCAGGAATCTCATTAAAATTAGTACTGAATTCATCGGATTCCTGCCTTCGCAGGAATGACATATCAAATTAAATCAAACCCTATATCTTTACGATAATTCATTTTATCAAACGCAATATTTTCTATACTGTCGTAAGATCGTTTTAAAGCTTCTTCAATAGTGTCACCAAAAGAAGTAATTGCCATTACTCTACCTCCGTTAGTTATAACCTTACCATTTTTATACTTTGTACCTGCATGAAAAACAGTTGAATTGTTTACTTTTTCTAAACCTATTATTTCTTTTCCGTTGGTATATGTTTCAGGGTAACCACCAGAAACTAGCATTATTGTTACTGCCGTTTTCGAGTTTACAGCAAATGATTTTTCATTTAAATTTTGATGAGCAACACCTTCAAATAAATCAAACAAATCAGACTCTATTCTTGGAAGTACAGCTTCTGTCTCAGGGTCACCCATTCTTACGTTGTATTCAACTACAAAAGGATCATTGTTGATATTCATTAAGCCGATAAAAATAAAACCACGATAATCTATTCCGTCATTTTGAAGTCCTTGAATGGTGGGTTTTATAACACGTTCTTCTACTTTTTGTAAGAAATCGGTATTTGCAAATGGCACTGGTGAAATAGCTCCCATACCTCCAGTATTCAATCCAGTATCTCCTTCTCCAATACGTTTATAGTCTTTTGCTGAGGGTAATATTTTATAATTTTCACCATCAGTTAATATAAAAACAGAAAGTTCAATACCATCTAAAAATTCTTCAATAACAACTTTAGAAGAGGCTTCACCAAATTTATTATTGGTTAGCATTTCTTCTAACTCATCTTTTGCTTCATTCAATGAATTAAGAATAAGTACACCTTTACCACCCGCTAAACCATCCGCTTTTAAAACATACGGAGGTTTTAGGGTTTCTAGAAACTGTTTTCCTTCCGTTAAACTATCTTTCGTAAAAGATTGGTATCTAGCGGTTGGTATATTATGTTTTATCATAAACTGTTTAGAAAAGTCTTTACTTCCTTCTAATAAAGCACCATCTTTTTTAGGGCCAATAACTGGTATCTTTTTTAAATCAGCATCCGCTAAGAAAAAATCATGAATACCTTTAACTAAAGGAGCTTCAGGGCCTACAATGATCATTGTAATTTTTTTGGATAACACCAATTGTTTAACTGCTTCAAAATTGGTTGGACTTATAGCTACATTCTCAGCAATTGATGCTGTACCTGCATTACCTGGTGCTACAAAAAGTTGATTTACTTTTTTACTTTGAGAAAGTTTTAATGCAAAAGCATGCTCTCTACCACCTGATCCTAAAATTAAAACATTCATTTCTGATAAATTTTGAAACACAAATATACTGCTATTCACTTAGTTCCACTTCTTAAAATATTTTATACTTGATTTTAAATGGATTAAAAATAATTTTAAATTTTTTGAGGAATCTTTTTTAAGAATATGTACAATCTCTTCTTTTGGATAATACAATTTCTTCTTACCTAAAGCATCTATTCTTCTACAAATATCTACATCCTCCATATATAGAAAGTAACGCTCATCAAACCCTTTTAGTTGAGCAAAACAATCTGTTCTATACAATTGAAAACAACCGTGTAAAAAATCTGGATAAAATGGCTGAGATAAATCTTTATCACCATATTCTCCTTTTTTAATTATTGAAGGAAAAATATATTTTAAAAAAGTGATACTTCTAATAATTAATTCAGGGAATGTAGGATACCTTCTACTTGTATATTGATGGGTTCCATCAGGAAATAGTACTTTGGGCGATATAAGAGCTAAATCTTCGTTTTTTTCTATGATCTCGATAAGATTAGGTACTGTTGAAGGTTTAAATGACACATCAGGATTTAATATTAAATGATACGTTGACAGTTTCTTTATTTGGTTGATAATTCGATTGTGTCCAGCTCCAAAACCGATATTCTTTCCAACAAAGATATAATCAATATCAGGATGATTAAATTTGTTTTTTAATACGTCAGAAGGAGAATTATCAACTATAAAAAGCCTTTTAGAAATA
>JAMONB010000423.1 GCA_027066745.1 Flavobacteriaceae bacterium | reverse complement strand
TAAGAACAGTTTATTCTTTAACAGAGGGTTACAGCATTATAGTTTTGTGTATACTTATATCAATTCGAGAAAAAGATCCATATTTGTATTTGGTGATCAGGATGTTCATTTTTCAACACAACAATTACAAATGATCCATAAAATTGGAAAATTCTGGTTGTTTGATATGATGGGAGGTGTGAACAAAAGCATCAGTCAATCTCTTACTTATTCCAATAGAAACTACGAGATTATAGATACAAATCTACATCCAAAAATATCTTATTTGTACAGCAAGAATTCCCGACTGGAAGCATTTTATAAATTCAAAAACAAGCAAAATGAGATAGAGGCTTTTGAAACATTAAAGATGCATGTTTTTGGAGCAAATTTTCAATATGCCAACAGGCAGAAGTTCTCAGTGAATGCTAATGTAAATTTGTATTTCAATAGCTTTGTAGGAAATCAAAATTCACCCGTAGCATACCAAATGCTGGAAGGTTTACAACCCGGTACCAACTTTACCTGGTTGTTAAATTTACAAAAACGACTGACATCCTATTTAGACCTGAATATCAATTATTTTGGTAGAAAATCTGAAAATTCAAACACCATTCATACTGGTAGTATACAATTAAGGGCAAGTTTTTAAAGTTTTGGTTGAAAATATTCAGCTGAATATTGAGAAACTATATTTTATGTAATCAATTTGAAACGAAAACTTATTATTTATTTTTAAAAACATACATTATCAGGTATATAGCATATTTAAACATGTATATTTGTGTGTGTATAAGAAGTTGTGTGTAATATGAAAAAGTGAGAATTTAAGATGAATAAAGGAAAACCTACAAAAGGATTAGAATTTTACAATTTATTATACCAATCAGAAAATTTTACTTCTGAATTAGGGAAAGTAACTTTATCATCTGGAAAATTAGAAGTTGAATTAATCATTCTTTTGACTAAAAGCAACATAAATAGAAACTACAAAAAAGCAACACTTGGAAAACTAATAAGAATTGCTAATGAAAATAATCTTTTCTCGAACAATGAAAAAATAGCCTTTAATTTAATTTTGCAACAAAGGAACTATATAACTCATAATATCTATGCTCTGTTTACAGACTTGATTGATGAAACCATAATGGAAAAAGAAAACTTATTAGATACTGATATCTTATTGTATACCGAAAGAGCTCAACAGTTAAATGAAAATATAAATAGTCTTGCTAAAATAGTTAAAGATAAAATCTTGTTAACCAAATAAAGAAAATTAATGAAAAAATGAAAACAAATTCAATAACGAGAAATATTAAGTCGTATCTAATAGATTTTATTATAGTTACTGCTGGGGTTTTAATTGCATTATTATTAAGTAATCTTAAAGAAGATAATCAAGCACGAAAATATCATAAAGCATCAATAGAAACGATAAACAAAGAAATTAAAGCAAACTATTCTGATTTAAAAGTTGTAATTGAGAAACAAACAAAAGTTCTCGATACGTTGAAAAAATATGGAAACGCACAAGTTCCTATTGGGAAAATATTAATAAACGCAGGTGGTATTCAATCTGCTACTTTAAGTAATTCAGGTTTAGATATATACAAAAGAAATCAGATTAGTTCAATTGATTTTGAAATAATATCAATGTTAAACAATCTTAAATATAGATCGCAAACTATTGAAAAAAAATTAAATCATTTAACAAATTTTGTTTATGAAAATTTTCTTGACAAGTCAAAAGATAAAAAAATAATTCTTTCAGTTCATATGCAGGATATTTTAGGTAGTGAAAAAGGTTTGTTGGATTTTTATAAAGATTATATTGATGAGAAAATTAATAAAAAAGGCAATACAAAATAAATACTACACACAACAAAAGCTATACGTAATTTGGGTAATATGCTAATATTGAGATTTTTAGCATTAAATAAAATTAGTAGTAACTTGAAAATTAATCGTTTCAAAATCCCAAACTACGAATAGCCAAAACGTTGGCAACAAGCTAAAGAAACTTCCGTGAGAATTCAAGAACTCAAAATTAAGACAAGGGAATAGAACAAAATATTCTTGTCAATAAAGTACTAACCGTTTGTAACTATTAAAAATCATCAAGATAAATCAACAATATATTTAATATAACTAAAACATTAGTTTAAACTAAGAATTTAGTTATATTTGTTGTTTTCTTAATCTTTTATTCTATGAAGCATTTTCTTTTAACTATAGTTTTTTTATCGTGTAGCTTGTTTTCACAAGCTCAAACAGCAAAATATTTTAAACATCTCGTCTTTCGTGAAACACCTTATTCTAAAACAGAAGGAAGAATACCATTAACAGAAGAGGAAGCCCAAAATATAAATCATTTTAAACTAAACTATAATACACTAAATAGATTAATATTAGTTGAATACAAATACAATCAAAACCTTATTGGCTTAAATAGAAGTGGTATTCTTGATGGTAAAAGAGCGTTAGCTCCAAAAACTCAAATAATATATACCGAAAATAAAGAAATGCGATTGTTTTTTGATGTTGACAATAGACCAACAACGAATGGAATGGGAGTATTTAAGGAAGTGTATTCCTATAATAAAAAAGGAAAAAGAGTTGGTTTAAAGTTTTACGACAAAAATAATGAGCCTATAAATAATAACTGGAATATTTTTGAATATACTTGGAAAGACATTAATAATAATTCTGTATTAGAAAAAAGAAAAGATGTAAAGGGAGAAAGTGTACCTATGCGACCATATTATAAGTTTCATAACGTGCTATACAAATATAATGATAATGGAACTTTACTATCAATGAACAATGTCGATAGTAAAATGAAGCTAATAAATGATGATACAGGAATTGCCATCGATAAAGCCATATACGATAAAGATAATAACCTCGTGAGTTTTAAATTTTTCAACGCTGAAAACAAACCTGTTATAGGATCTTTTTTGGGAACAGCAGGAGGTTTTGCAACTTATGACGATAATGGAAATTGTTTAAAGTATGCAACAGTTGGTTTAGATGGGAACTATAAAGTTGATAAAAGAAGTAATGATGCTTATTCAAAATATAAGTTTGATAGTATTGGTAATTTAGTAGAACGAAGTAATTATGGTATAGATAACAAATTACAGAAGAGAAGAGGAGTTACAAGCATAAAATATATTTATGATAAAGATAATCCAGAACAGCTTTTAAAAACCGAATTATACCATACAATACCAAATAAAACGCTTAAGGACTCTATTCTTAAAAATCTCAATAACCAGATTGGAAAGGAAAAGTTAACCGAAGATTTCAATCAATTATTAGAAACATTAAAAGAACATCCCTCACAGTTTGAATTTATTGATAAAGTATCTTATGAAAAGCTTGTAAAGATTCAACGAGATAAATTAAAAGATTCTATGACTGTTAAGGAATTTTATCAAGTAACGTCACCAATAGTTGCAAGTTTAGGCTGTTTACACACACGAATAGTCGATACTCGCTTTTTCAGAACACCATATAAGTATTGGTTACCATTAATTGTATGGTTTGAAGATGATAAAATGTATGCAACAAACAATTGTGTTGAAAATATTGAAATGAATGTTGGTTCCGAAATATTAGAAATTAACGGAATTTCATCGAGTGAAATCTTAAAAACTTTAAAATCAACAATTTCTGCTGATGCCTTTAATCAAAATTTTTATAGAGGAGATTTGAATGTGAATTTTTTATATTACTACCATAGTTATTTTGGTTTTGAACCTGAATATAAAATAAAATTTAGACCTTACAATTCTGAAAAAATAATTAAAACATCATTTCTTATTGATGAACCAACCCCTAATTACAAAGTAGAAATAAACAATAAGCCAAGATTAGGGATAGAGGTGAATAAAAAAAATAAAACTGCTATCATCAAGATTAAAAATTTCAATTATTTCCCAAGAGGTAGACAAAATATTGATTTTTTTAAGGAGACGATAGATATTTATATGAAAAAAATAAAAGATAAAAATATAAGTAAAGTAGCTTTTGATTTAAGAGGAAATAGAGGAGGAAATCCAGAATGCACAGAATATATATTATCTTATATTATTAATAAAGAAATAAATTTTTATAAAAATAATGACTTAAATAAAAGACGGAATAGACCAATAATTGTAAAGCCAAAAACAACTAATAATATTAGTAATGTAAATATTTATATGCTTACAGATGGTCGTTGTGCATCTGCAACAACACAAATGTTAGCGGTTATAAAGCATAATCAGTTAGCAACCATAATAGGAGAAGAAACAGGAGGTACTTACAGTACACATCCAGGTAGAAGAACAGCAGCTTTAAAAAACACAAAGCTTGGTTTACAAATAGGTACAGAAAGAGAGTCTACTAATGTTCCTCAATTACCATTAAACAAAGGCATTATTCCAAATAAACTTATTAAGTTAGGGCTATTTGATATAATAAAGGACTATGATCCAT
>JAMONB010000422.1 GCA_027066745.1 Flavobacteriaceae bacterium | reverse complement strand
TTTCCAATCAGAATTCAACAAGCTCATTATTAAACGATTCTAATGTACTTTTACTTATTTTTAGTAATTACACTACCAATTTCACCTTGAACAACGACAACTTCACATTTTTATACTCTAAATTGTCTAATGTTAAAGTTATGAACTCAGTTTTCAGAACAATATATGCTAATAAAGTTAATATTCAGAACTCTAAGACAAGACTTTCAAACGTGAGTTATAACATATATATAGCTTCGAAAACATCTTTCAAACCTACAACGATAGCTCTAAACAGCAGCTCGGCAATTGTATGTAATCAAATCTACGCGAGCAAGTACTATAACACACTAATCAACAACTCGTTTGATATAGTTGAGAATAACACGATAAGCTATGTGTACAACTCAAAACTCTGTGTTCCTTCGTCTTTCAAAATATTGTATGGTGATAAAGTCTATGTTTATTACTCATGGCTAAACAACTACACCGTCGACGCTTCACTTGTAATTTTAAACAATACAAGTAATATTTGGTTACCTTCACTACCCGATTCGGATTACTACTGTAACGGTACTAAAATGTTTATTGAGACTGTTAAACACGTAAAAAAGAAAAAGAAAAAATGGTGTAATGTACACTACGTTGATAAGACTATATATTTGGTAGACAAAAGAAAAACCAAAACAAGAAATATATTATTAATACTCGATATTTTAGCGATGATAATGATAATAATTAGACTGTTGCGAATTTAATTTCACGCTCTTTTTCATTTATATAAATATCTCTTACATTCTCATATGTTTGATTTTTTATTTTACTATCTATAATATTTATATTATTTACATTAGAACAATGAAGATTGAAATGCTTAGATTTAATTAATTTAACTGTATTACTATTTCCTATAAATATATCTACATTTTTATTTGTTTTTACATCTTCTAATCTTATATATTGAGTATTTTCGCTCACTAAAAAGTCTGTATTTAGTAAAGAATTGACATAAACATTTTTTAGTGTTAATTTGTTAACATTTTTAGTAAATATACTTCCTTCTACATACTTAAGTGTTGAATTTTCTATAGTTACTTCGTTTGTGTCATTTATACCAATATTTACACTTCCAGAAATATTAACTCCTTCTATTTTTACATAGTCACTATTATTTATCAAAATAGGAATAGAAGCATCAATCTCTGGTTTAAATATAGTAGTTTTTTCACCCTTTAATATTACTTTATCAGCACCATCGATTACTATACCTATTTTGTCTTTTTTTATTGTTCCTTTTATTTTATATACCCCACTCTCTGTAATCTTACATGGTGTAACTTCTTCAGTTATAACAGAAGGACACTCTCTTAAATTAAATACTTCTTCTATTAGTTCCGTTATTCTCTCTTGTATGTCAGTCATACTTACTATTTCTCGTATTTTATATTAAAACTTAATTTTACAAAGTTGTAAAAAATTAAACTTTATAAAGCTGTGACGAGATTTTAAATTCGGTATGGAGCGTAGAGAAGAGAGAATATTGCTATATGGAATGCTTGGCGTGTTCGGTCTCGTGGCTTTATTGCTAATATTCCACCCATACAGGTCCACGATAACAATCACGAGACCAGTTACACCGTCGAACGTAACAACTGCAGTAGCACCATGCAATTTGACATTCGGTAACGGTAAATTGGCTGTTAGCGTAAATAATACATCATTATCATTTAACACGACTACTGGTGCTTTGAAAGGCGTTATAAACGTTAGCTTGGCAAATGTTGGACAAGATGCAATACACGGAGTTTATGCAGTTATATACTATCCAGGTACACTTGGTTATTACATAAATAGTCTAGACTCGTACTGGTCGAGTGTTGACAACTTGACAGTCGTAGGATCGTCTGGTAGGTACATCGAAGCACCAATAATCAAACCAACCAAGAGAGAGTACGCAGAATACACACTTGTAATATCGCCATCAACCCCAGCAGGTACATACAACGCATATTTAGTAGTGTTTGCACTACATAACGCAAGCGAGGCAACAGCAGTGCAGACAATACCTATAACATTGACAGTATCCTAAACTCGCTAAACTTTTTATATTCCTTTTTACCTTTCTTATAATATGATTAGAGAACTAAGTAAGGACAAATCATTTCTTCTTGGAATAATATATTTGTTTATGCTTTCTGTCGTGTTTCTTAGTTATCTTTATACCTTTCAAGTACAGAATATCCAAAAGTTTGTAACGTTCTACATGATCTTGTTCACAAGTGCGTTTATTTTTGCGATTGCCATAGCTGATGTTTTGCATGACGAACTAAATCTCGATTACCTTAAAGCGTTCCCGCTTAAGGTTCAAATAAACAGCAAAACAGTAATTTACTGTACTGTAGTAGCTGTTTTGACTATAATATTCACTTCTATCGTTTCTGGAATAAATCCGATAACTGTTTTCACTTCTTTTTCGTATTTCCTTTCAAATATAACTAAGGTTATGGAAATTTTGGGTCTTTCAATTTCCGAAGAGCTTTTCTTTAGAGGATTTTTGTTTTACGGAGTATATCTTTATGTTTTGCTTAGAGATCTTTATAAATACAAAGAAATAAAGAAAATTCCAGAAAACAGGCGTTTGTTTGCCTTCATTGTAGCTTCGATAATAAACTCAATTTTCTTTGCTATTTATCACTCGTATGTTTATTTATTTAGCTTGTCGGCAATAGAATCTTTGTTTATTTTCGGTTTAATTGCAAGTTTTATTTATTACTATACTGACAGCTTGTGGGCTTGTATTACATTTCACTTTTTCTACGACTTAACACTATTTTTGGTTACAGGGGTAATCTAAAGTTTTAATATTATATAATATAATATTCATTTATGCGTGGACAATTAGGAGAAGCACTACCTTTGATACTTTTAATTCTTTTGGCCGTTGGCGGTGGTTATACACTTACACAAGTCTTCACACAATTAAATTCTCTTTCACAAACATTAAGTACAATGAAAAACGAAATAATAGTTTCTTTAATTCTTATAGCCTTAATAAGTTACATTTGGAAAACAAAACAAACCAACAATATAGTTACTTTCATTTTATTCATGCTTGTTTTGTACTCTATTTTTAAAATAATGAACCTTACAACCACAGCTACTATATACAGCTCAGATTCTTACATAATAAAGAAAAAACCTGTAACTCAAACGATATTTTGGATTAGCAACAAAGGAAAGGGTGTAGAACTTTCTCAAGTCCCAGGTGAAAGAGACTGCTTAGAGGAATTTTACCCAAATGGTACTCCTATAATTTATAAGCAAGGAAACACTTATTATGGCAAAGCATTGTGTTTTTACTATCAATTTCCTTTAATACATAGTTTTATCCCATTAGGTAATCCTTTAAAACAATTTTTACCATTTAGTGCGTCAATTATGCCACAAGTTCAAATGTTTCTTCATATAGATGAATATAAAACAAAATTTGTTTCACAAGCTGGTGTTTTTGCTCCAAAACCAGTATCAGTTATTAGTAGTGAAATGTATTACTGTTATGGCTCAGAGGGAAGCTATTTTAACTGTAGTTTAAACAAAACACAAGGAAAACCTGATTATAGCCTAGAATCCCTCACGGTTACGAATTTAGTGAACCAACAAATCGAATATCATGTTGTTATAAACAGTAATTTTATACTTAGATCAATGAGTGAACTTGTTTCCCCATTCCCAGAAAAAACAGGGCAGAAAAAAGTAGTTATCAGTAAAGTTTACAATGTACACTACAAAGTTACAACAAGTGACGATAATTATGTTTACGATGTTTATTATACTGTTATTTGTCCTACTGGATATCATTTTGTAACCCTGTTCCAAAATGCAGTTACTTCGCAAACAGAGGACCAAAGTTATTGGCTGTGCGACGGTACGCCACACACAAGGCATATACATTTAGTTACCGCTACTCCTTATCATGATTTTGTAATTAGAATAATGAATCAAGAGTTTGTGGTTAAAAAGTATCAATATACTTTCAAACTTCCAAAATTACCTATTCAGAAAAGAAAACCTATCAAAGTCAAAAACAAGAAACAATTCCAAAACAGTTTAAAGCAAAACTCCTTAAAATCTCCTGTAAATACTAATAATTACATTTACAAACTTTCAAAAGAGTTTGTAATTAAGAAATATTATTTAGTTACATACTTTGACACGAACGACTACACAAATATAAGCTACATTTTACTTTGTAACTCCAAATCAACTCCATATTTCGTGTTAAACACAAACAAGAAAAACGCAGTAAATTGCACCAAAAATGGTATTTGTGCTTACATAGTTAGCGTGCAACTCCCAACCATCAACAAAACAATGAATTGTAGTCTTCAATTTTATAAAAACGGTAAAGAATTAGCTTCACAAACATATACTTTTAAAATGAACGTAACAGAACAACAAATAAAGAACTATAAGCCAAATTATGGTAATAATAACGTGAATTACCCAAGCTCAATCTACCAACAGATACTACAAGAAAAACAATATTTATACTACTTATTGTTATTTATAATCATTATGTTATTATTACATAGTAAGAAAAAGAAATAATTAAATAAATAAAAAATATATTTTATTATATGAGGCGAACGATACTTTTGCTTATGCTAATATTCTTAATTTGTAATGCACATGCTAAAACTTTAACTGATACTTTTCCCCCAACCACATGGTATGTTATAACTAACCAAAGTGTTTACCAATATGTACTAACTGGTTATATGAAAGTCCCACTCGTAACAAACAATAATTATGTTCTCCTCAGCTTGGAATGTTCTGGATCGAATAGTATATATGTACATGTAAATATTTCATGGAAAAACCAAAATACAACATGGCAATACTATAGTAAGGACTATAGGATCGATTGTTCTCCGTCTGGTACCGTAAACAATATTAAATTACCCATAAACTTCGTCGAGAAGGGAAACTATATACTAAACTTTAATATAACTAACGTTTATTATTACAACGGTACTTATCATATACTTTCCTATGGTATAATAAAAACAACCAACCTTTCAAGCTACTTTAATAAAATAATCGAAACAGTAGGTGCTAAACCAAAAGTAAGTTATATAAGCGACTCTTTAGCTTTCACAATAACTAAAACAAACTTACTTAGCGCGTTGGGTGTTTATACTTCATTCTTTTTCTTGGCAATGGCTATATTGCTTATAATAATGTACTTGAGAAGCAAAGACAAAAAAATACTAATACTTGCAATAGTTGTTTTAGCTTTGGGTATAATTAACTCAAAATTGGCTACAATTTAC
>JAMONB010000421.1 GCA_027066745.1 Flavobacteriaceae bacterium | reverse complement strand
AGAGTTTTCTGAATAGGAGCCTTTTTTTATTCTTTAAATAATTTTCCAAGTCCTAGTCTACTCAACATCTTCTTTTCAAAAGCCCAAAAGAATTCAAATTGTCCGAATAGCCATCCTACCATAGGAAGTGTTGTTTGATAAATGATAAAGATAAGTAGTATTCTAATAGACCAAAATAGCCAAAAATTTGTAGTCTCAACTCCTAAGCCAATAAAATACATGGTAGGTTTCGCTATTAATGTAGCAAAAGAGCCGTTAATTGAAAATACAATAAATATTGCTGCTACTTGCAAATTAGAAGTTAAATTCCAGCGTTTTTTTAATTTTTCCATGTGTTATTTTGGAATGCAAATGTACAATTTGTATAATGCTAAATTGAAGTTAGAGAATAGAAAATTTATTACATAAAAAAAGGTTGAGTAAAATAACTCAACCTTAATCTTTTTTTGAAAATGTTATTTAAACAAACCTCCAAGTAAACTTCCTAGTCCGCCACCACTTTTTCCTAAAATCATTCCAGCAACATCATCAATAATACTACCATCACCATCAGCATCTAATAAGCGAGTGACCATGCTTTGTTGATGGTCACTTTCACCACCAAGCATATTGCCAAGTAGGCTACCAATATCATTTTGGTTAGAAACACCTTGTTGGCGAGTTTGTTTACCTAAGTATCCCATTACAAATGGAGCGGCAACTTTTAAAATATTCATTGCAGAACCAAAGTCTAATCCACTTGATTTACTTACTGCATTAGCAACATTTTCTTCTCTACCTCCAAAGACATGTCCTAAAATACCTGCACCATCTTGCAATACATCATCATCAATACCACCACCACCTAGAATACTACTAAGATTGTCCAAAATACCACCGCCATGTTTTTGGTTACCTAAAGCACTTAATAAGCCTTCAGCCCCTTCAGGTGTTTTAGCATTGTTTTTCATCGCACCTAAAATTAAAGGTAATGCAGCTCCTAAAGCCGTAGTTGTTGTTTTTTGGTCATGCCCCAATTGTTGTGAAGCACCATTTATTAGTGTTTTTCCTATATCACTATTTAATAAATCGAAAATACTTGCCATTTTGTTTGTTTTAATTAAGTTAAAAATGTGTTACAATATACGATATCTTACTAAGAAACAAAATTTTTTAGAAATTGTATAAAACGCAGACTAATTTTTTATTTAAACATAATTTTCTATCTTTCAACAAAATTAAACTCAAGTAAATGAAAAAATTAGCACTACATTGGCAGATACTACTAGGGATGGTACTAGGAGTTGCAGTAGGAGTATTCATGACAAATATTGAAGGTGGAAAAGAAATTATTCAAGACTGGGTTAAACCTTTCGGTACCATCTTTATCAATTCCTTAAAGTTAATCGCAATTCCATTAATTTTAGCAGCATTAATAACGGGTGTTGCAGATTTAAAAGATATCTCTAAGCTCTCAAAAATGGGAGGTAGAACAATAGTAATATATGTAACTACGACTATAATTGCAGTTTCAATAGGAATATTATTGGTAAATATTGTAAAGCCAGGAAATTCTATTACTGAATCTACACGGGTAGAAATGGTAGAGAATTACGGAGGTGATACTACAAAATATAAAGAAGAGGCCAAAAGTCAAAAAGAATCAGGACCATTACAAGCTTTGATCGATTTGGTTCCTCAAAATATATTTGCATCTGCTGGAAGTAACCGTAATATGTTACAAGTTATCTTTTTTGCTGTTTTTTTTGGAATAGGATTAATTCTAATACCTGAAGAAAAAGGAAAAGTTGTCAAAGATTTTTTTAGCGGATTTAATGATGTTATTCTAAAAATGGTCGATTTAATTATGCTTGCAGCACCTTTTGGAGTGTTTGCTTTATTGGCAGCTTTAGTGGTAGAATCACCAAGTATAGATTTATTTAAAGCCTTGGGTTGGTATGCATTAACTGTAGTTGCAGGCTTGTTATTAATGATTATTTTTTACAATATTATTGTATTTATATTTACAAAAAGAAAACCTAAGTTTTTTATGAATGCTATGTCTCCTGCACAATTATTAGCATTTTCAACAAGTTCTAGTGCAGCAACATTACCCGTAACTATGGAGCGTGTTACCGAGCATATTGGTGTAGAAGATGAGGTTGCTAGTTTTGTATTGCCTATTGGTGCTACCATAAATATGGATGGTACTAGTTTGTACCAAGCAGTAGCAGCAGTATTTATTGCTCAAGCTTTTGGGATGGATTTAACCTTGGGTACACAATTAGGAATTATAGCGACTGCTACCTTAGCATCTATAGGTTCTGCCGCAGTTCCTGGAGCAGGTATGGTAATGCTGGTGGGTGTATTGGGCTATGCCGGAATTCCTGAGGCTGGCTTGGCACTTATTTTTGCCGTTGATAGACCTTTAGATATGTGTAGAACTGTAGTTAATGTTACAGGAGATGCAGCGGTATCTATGTTGGTGGCTAAATCTGTTGGTAAATTAGGAGAGCCTAAAGTGAAAAATTGGGATGATGATTATCCGAAGGATGTATAGATTGTAATTTTTAGACCACCTTTGTTAACACTTAAAATAGATGATTGTTTAGCCTAAATAGCGTAGTAATCAATAATTTAAAAGAATGAATCCTTTAGTTTCCATAGATTGGCTATATCAGCACATTAATGAGCCTAATTTAGTAATTTTAGATGCCAGTATTAAAAAAGCAATAAACACTTCTAAACAGATTAAAAATGCTCGTTTTCTAGGTTTAAAAAATAAGTTTAGTGATACCAATGCTGAGTTTCCGAATACGATGCTTTCACCAGTTTTTTTTTTAGAAGCGGCAAGAGATTTAGGAATAAATAATGATAGTGTTATTGTAGTTTATGATTCGGTTGGTATTTATTCTTCAGCAAGAGTATGGTGGATGTTTAAAGCTATGGGGCATTGTAATGTTGCTGTGCTTGATGGAGGGTTACCCGCATGGATAACTGCTGGGTTTCCTATAGATAAACTTCAAAATTATTCAGGAGATAAAGGTGATTTTTCTGGAGATTATAATTCAGAGTTCTTCTATAATTTTGACAATGTGTTGGATGCCATTAAGGATAATAATAAGCTTATTTTAGATGCAAGATCAATAGAACGGTTTAACGGAACTGTACCAGAACCTAGAAAAGGATTGCGAAGTGGACATATACCCAATTCAAAAAGTTTGCCCTATGCATTGCTTCAAGAAAACGGTAAAATGAAATCTAAAGAAGAAATTACAGCACTTTTTAAAGAAGTTACAGCTAATGATAAAAAACTTATTTTTTCTTGTGGTTCAGGTGTCACAGCTTGTATTTTAGCTTTAGGTGCTGAATTGGCAGGAATTAGAAATACAGCTGTTTACGATGGTTCTTGGACAGAATGGGGGGCTTTGTTTAGTGATTAGTAAAAGAATCTTCTAAACATGATTGTAAATTATAAAGAATCATAGAATTAATTATAGTACTTCTTTGTTATGCCTTTTTTTTCTTGTTTTCTGAGTATTTCCAAGCACCAAAAGCCAAAATGATATAAAGTATTATTATAGCAATCATTTGTTCCCATTTGGTTGTAAATTCGTAGTATAATATTAGTATTCCACCAAGTCCTAAGCCAATAATTGATAATCCAGTTAAGAATTTAGAAGAGTTAGTTTTATTTCTTATTTTATAATTTGCTACAGCCATTAATAGTGAAACTAAAAGAAACGTTATACTTCCAAATTCAAGTATGAGTTCAAGGCCTCCAATTAATATTAAAACACTTGCCATAACTGCCATTCCAATAATGGCGTTTTGCGGACTATTATTCTTTCTAATTGCTAGCCAATGCGGTAAGTAGCCATCTTTTGCTATTACAGACATTTGTCTTGATGAGCCAAAAACAGTACCACTTATAGCACTGCTTGTTGCTAAAACGGCACCAAGAATCACAAGATTTGTTCCAAGTTTTCCTAGTACATTTCCAGCACCTGCGGCAAGTGCATATTCTTTATTTTTAATAATTTCTTCTGTTGGGATTGCAAATAATGCTCCTAAAGAAATTACTACATATATTAGAATTGCTAAACTAATTGCAGCATATATTGCCCTTGGAATGTTTTTTTCAGGATTAGTCATTTCGTTTACTGCATTAATGACTAACTGAAAACCTTCATAAGCAACAAAAGTTAATGATGCAACGATTAGAATTGAAAAAACACTTGAATGTTTGGCATCCATAGCCATATTTTCTATAAATGTGCCAAAATCAGTTGTTCCGTGTTGCATTAATACTATTGAAATGATGGTTAACACAACTAATTTTGTATAAACCATTAAGTCTTCAATTTTACCCATTCCATTAACACTCCAAATATTTATCAAGGTAAAAAGCCCTATAACGCCTATTGCAAGTCCTTTTCTAATCCAAATATTATCGGCAAAATCCGTACTACTTATCGCATAAGAAGAAAAAGTATAGGCATACAAAGCTAGAGTACTTATATAGCCAAAAATAATAAACCAGCCGATTACTGATGCTGAAAAATGAGAGGTAGGATACGTTTTTTTAAAAAAGGAATATGTTGCTCCTTCATCTCGGTAATATACCCCTAATTTCACATAAGAATATGCGGCCAATGAAGCAATTAATCCACCAATGATAATAGCAATTGGTGTCAAAGTTCCAATCATAGATACTGAAATGCCAAGTATGGTAAAAATTCCTCCTCCAACCATTCCTCCCAATGCTATAGCAATTAATTCTGCTAATCCTAAGTTTTTATTTCGTTTTCTGTGTATGGACATATTGTTTTTTATTTTTCGTACTCATTAATAATTTGTTTAATATGCTTTTTAACTACAATAAATCTATATACACCAAACAATTGTAGTATGGGAGAAAATATAACAAAAAACCAACCCAAGTATACAACTTCGGCTAAAAAATGAATATTCAGAATAGATAAACCTGTAGCCAAGAAAAACACACTACTTCTAAAAAAAGATAATAAGGTACGTTCATTTGCCATTAATGTATTTTCAACAGCCAATCTATCTGCTAAAACTAAGTCTTTAATATTCATTTTACATTTATATAAATTATGTGATTCTTAGACTAAGAAGGTGTGATTTTTATCAAATAATTAAACGTACCCCCCCTAGGTCTTCTATTTTATATGGAAAGTGTTCACTCGGAGAACCAATAAACATAAAATTGATTGGAATGTTCCATTTTGAAGAAAGTATTTTAATCGTTTCAGGTGAGAACTTTCCTTTTTCTACTACAAACTCTATATCAATTTCAGGATATTCTTTATCTAAAAAATCAATTTCTTGAGCAAGGTTTTTTGGTACGTCTTTTTCATTTTTTACTACAGTTACAATTTTCATTTTTTTTGTATGCTCATTGTTTGTTATATAGAGCATTACCTTGTTTAGCATAGCAATGTTTTCACCTTTTGTAAAGAAAACAAATTCTTGGTCATTGATACTATCAATTACCTTTTGTATTTTCCTATCTGAATTAATTACAAATTTACGTATCGGTTCAAATACGGCATCTATTGTTTTTAAAACCAATTTTAGTAATATTGTTCTGTTAAGCATTACTAAAATAAAAAGTATTGCAGGGACAAAATAAAATAAAAACACTGTTAAATTACTTGGTAAATTATCTTTTGGAGGCATAGTTACATTACCAATAAGAGCAACAACTACGGCAAATATTGCAATAATTACCGAAATCCAAGAAGCCTTTTCGGGTCTTGGTAATGAGTTTCTTTTAACTTTTAATAAGATATTTCCAATCCCAAATAAAGCCATAACAGACAAGAATGAAATGGTATAAACACCTGCTAATAATTTTACATTTCCTTTAGTGAAAAGCAATACGGATACTGCTAATAGAAAAAACATTATGATAATTCTATGAGAACTACCTTTTTTATTTTTTTTAAGAAAAAATGGAGGCATAATTCTATCGAGAGACATTCGTTCTAGCAAACCAGTAACACCAATAAAGCTGGTTAAAACTGCTCCACTTAAAACTAAAAAAGCATCAACTGCAATTAAATAAGCAAGACTTTCTCCTCCAACAAATTTTCCCATTTCTACTAAAAGTGTATTTTGAAAACCATCACTTTGAAGCATTGGTATAGAAAATAACGCTAATGCGAAGATTGCCATTAAAGGATTAATAACGCTAACTATAACCCACATATTTCTAAGTGTTTTTGGAAAAACACCTTTTTTTTGCTCTTCTACAAAATTTGCAGAACTTTCAAAACCTGAAACACCAAGCATTGATGCGGCAAATCCTAGAAAAATGGCTTTGGTTATACTACCACCTTGGATGGGAAGTTTCCAATTGGAAAAGAAAATATCTAATCCATTTTTATTTAAAAAGTAAATAACAAAACCACTTAGAATAACTAAAGAAATTAGATGAAACAAGAATATTACAATAGCGACCTTGGCAGATTCAGAAATACCACCAATAACTAATAATGCAAACACACCCAATAAAATAATCGTTGCAATTATTATTGGCATTGAAGGTATAATATGGTGTAAATAATGTATGGCTTCATTTGCAGAAATCACAGCAGTTGCCATATAAGACAATAGTGTTAATGTCGCAGCAAAAGAAGCAGTTAGTTTGCTAGTTGTATTTAACAGTGCATTGTATGCTCCTCCGTTTAAAGGTAGTGCACCAACTACTTCTCCATAAATTTTTCTGAATAAAAATAATACAAAAGAAACTATCAATAAGGTTATCCAAGCATATTTACCTGCAAAAGCAATGGCTAAAGCAGAAACATATAGAACCGAAGAACTAATGTCATTTCCACAAATAGCAGTTGCTGATAACTGATTTAATTTTTTTTGTACCTCTTTCATAAACTAGAGTTCAAATAAATCTTTTGGTATTGCATGAAACCCTGTTAATTTTACTTGATTTTCAATATCTTCAACTTTTACCAATTCAGATGTGTATACAGTAAATTCTCTAGGAAATATTTCTGAATTAATTGTTATATCTTTTATTCCTTTTAGTGTTAGTACTTTATTTTTAATTCTGTCTAAATCTATTTGTTCTTTTGCATTTGTACCAAAAATTTTTCCGTGATTTCCTGGTATTATATTTTCTGATAATAAACTCATTTTTTTGTTAATTTAAATGTTAATAATGTTCGATGATTTGATTTCACTCAAATATCTGTGTTTTTATAAGTTGCCAACTTATAAGAGTATGCTTGTAAGTCACTCATTGTTATGGGTGATATGTCAGTTTTGCTGAAAATGTAGTTTTATAATGTAATACTTGATGTTTCGTATTTAATGAGGAAATAAAAAATAGCATTATATTTTTCATAATTAATTTTGTTATGTGAAATGCAGAACTAAAGTGAAATTTAACAATGAAAAAAGTAATTACAACTGACTTAATTATCTTCATAGAGGCGTAATTTGTTTTTTAATTTAGTGATCTCATCCTTTAGCTTCACTTCATTTTCTAATAGATTAAAGACGATATCAATGCCTTCCATATTTACATTCAATTCATGATGTAGTCTAATCATTTTTTCAACATCTCCAATTTTATTTTGATACAAATATTTATTTTCTTTAACCGTTTTAATTTCTATAAGTCCTATGTTATCTAATGCATCAAAAAATGAAAATTCAATTTTGTAATGTAAACAAAGTTTTTCTATAAGGATTAAATCTTGTGTTGCCATTTTATCTTAGTTTTTGTAATTCTGCAAACAATTCTCTTTCTTTAGTGCTTAATTTTGTAGGTATTTTAATGCGATAAGTGATTATTAAGTCTCCGAATTGATTGTTTTTTTTATAAATAGGAAAACCTTTTCCTTTTAATTTTATTTTTGTTTCATTAGGTGTTTCAGGTGCAATTTTTAATTTTACTTTACCATTAAAAGTGTTAATAGTTATTTCTCCACCTAAAATAGCAGTATATAGATCTAAATCGACAGAAGTATATAAATTATTTCCTTCTCTCTTAAATTGAGTGTTGTTTTTTATAGAAAACTTAATGTATAAATCTCCATTTGGACCTCCATTTACCCCTTTCCCTCCTTTTCCTTTTATTTTGATAACTTGACCATTTTCTACTCCTGCTGGAATTGTAAGTCTTATTTTACTATTATTAACAGTCAATACTTGTTTATGAGTTTCATAAACATCTTTTAAATTTAAATGAAGTTCGGCATTAAAATCTTGTCCTTTAAATTTTCTACCACCTTGTCTAGAAGCTCTTTCACCACCAAACATAGAGCTAAAATAGTCTGAAAAATCTTGTTCTGAATATCCTTGATTTCTACCCGAATAACTTTGATGTTGAGATTGTTGTTGCTGTGCTTTTTCAAACTCTTCTCCGTGTTTCCAATCTTTTCCGTATTTGTCATACTTTTTCCTGTTTTCTGTATTACTTAATACTTCATTAGCTTCATTAATCTCTTTAAATTTCTTTTCTGCTTCTTTGTTGTCAGGATTTAAGTCAGGATGGTATTTTCGTGCTAATTTTCGATACGCATTTTTTATTTCTTTATCGGTTGCACTTTTTTTTATTCCTAATATTTGATAATAATCTACAAAAGTCATTTATTGATTTTTTATTTGCTTAATTAATTCAACATTCTGATTGTGTTGAGCACTATAAGACATCACTAATGTTCCTTTTGTTCCATCAGTAGCTATTATAGCGAAAAGTTGGGTGTCATCTTCAGGGTTATCCATTCCGTCAAAACGATATGTTTTGATAATTTTAAGTTCTAGAGGTAAATATTCTTTTTTTGAATAAAGAGCCAAAATGGTTTTTTCTTCTGCTTTAAAATCTTCAGTAAACCCTTCTTTAGTTAGCGAATTAATTGCTTGGGATAGTGTGTCAAAATTTGTTGTTTTCATCTTTTTTTATAATTGAGCATTATGTAAGGGGATGAATGTCTTTCAATTCATATTTAAACAACCGATACACAAAGCTAATCCTTTTTTAAGAAATTAAAAAATGTCAATAACTACAATTGCTCTTTTAATATTTTTATTTCATCACGCAATTGAGCAGCTATAATAAAATCTAAAGCTTTCGCTGCTTTTTCCATCATTTTTTGGCGATCTCTAATGCGTTTTTCAATTTCAGGTTTTGGTAGGTATTCCAACTCTTCTTCTGCAGCTTTTGCAGCAGCATTGTCGTAATGAAAAGAGCTGATATTATTTTTACTTAAACTATCATCAATGCTCTTTTTAATTTGTTTGGGTGTAATGTTGTTTTTGGTATTGTATGCAATTTGTTTTTCGCGTCTTCGCGTCGTTTCGTCAATAGTCAATTGCATACTTTTAGTAATCTTATCGGCATACAGAATAGCTTTACCATTAATATTTCTAGCTGCTCTACCAATGGTTTGTGTCAATGATCTATGACTTCGTAAAAAACCTTCTTTATCGGCATCTAAAATGGCAACCAATGACACTTCTGGTAAATCTAGTCCTTCGCGTAATAAATTGACACCAATAAGCACATCAAATAATCCTTTACGGAGGTCTTGCATAATTTCAACACGTTCTAAAGTATCAACATCACTATGAATATAACGACAACGAATCTGTATTCTACTTAAATATTTGGTCAGTTCTTCTGCCATTCTTTTAGTTAAAGTGGTCACCAATGTTCGCTCATCTTTTTCTATTCTGACTTGCATTTCTTCTATCAAATCATCAATCTGATTCAAACTAGGTCGCACTTCAATTTCCGGATCTAATAATCCCGTTGGGCGAATTACTTGCTCTACAAAAACACCTTCTGTTTTTTGTAATTCATAATCGGCTGGAGTTGCACTTACATAAATTACCTGATTTTGAATGGCTTCAAATTCTTCAAATTTTAAAGGTCGGTTATCCATTGCTGCAGGTAAACGAAAACCATATTCTACCAAATTTTCTTTACGTGACCTATCACCACCGTACATAGCATGAGTTTGCGGAATGGTGACATGACTTTCATCAACAATCATTAAATAATCATCAGGAAAATAATCTAACAAACAAAAGGGACGAGTGCCAGGGTTTCTTCCATCAAGATAACGAGAGTAATTTTCAATCCCGCTACAGTAGCCTAATTCACGAATCATTTCTAAATCAAATTCTGTACGCTCTTTAAGCCGTTTTGCTTCTAAGTGTTTGCCAATTTCTTTAAAGTAATCAACCTGTTTGACCATGTCTTCTTGTATTTTATGAATGGCATTTTGCAATACATCAGGAGAGGTTACAAATAGATTGGCAGGGTAGATGGTTAGTTTTTCATATTTTTCAATAATCTGGTTGTTGACAAGGTCAAAACTTTCAATCTCTTCAATTTCATCTCCAAAAAAATGGATACGGTAACCATAATCTCCATAAGAAGGAAAAACAGTAATGGTATCACCTTTTACTTTAAAGGTTCCACTTTTAACTTCAAATTCAGTTCTAGAGTATAAACTTGTAACCAAGCGATGTAAAAATTTTGTTCTAGGTATTTTCTGGTCTACTTCTATATGAATGACATTCTTTTTAAACTCTACAGGGTTCCCAATTCCATACAAACAAGAAACGGAAGCAACCACTACGACATCTCTACGTCCAGAAAGTAATGATGAAGTTGTACTTAAGCGTAATCGTTCTATATCTTCATTGATAGAAAGGTCTTTTTCAATATACAAACCACTTGTAGGGAGATATGCTTCAGGTTGGTAATAATCGTAATAAGAAACAAAATACTCTACGGCATTTTCAGGAAAAAAATGTTTGAATTCAGAATATAATTGTGCTGCTAATGTTTTGTTATGTGCCAACACTAAAGTTGGTCTCTGAACTTTTTCAATCACATTGGCAACGGTAAATGTTTTACCAGAACCCGTAACACCCAGTAGTGTTTGATAATTCTCTCCTGCAGAAATGGCTTCACTTATTTGTTGTATTGCTTGTGGTTGATCTCCAGTAGGTTTAAAATTAGATTGAAGTTTGAATTGCATAGTACAAAAATAACGAACTAATTTTTATCTTCATAGAAAATACATTATAAATACTGTTTTTATTAAAGTGTTAACAATAATTAACATAATTGGTAATTTGTTTAATATTAATTTAACATTAACTTGTAATAAGTGAAGTATATTTGCAATGTTATTTGAGTTAGTTAGTTAAAATTAAGAGTATTGTGTCATAAGCAATACTCTTTTTTGTTTTGTAAATAGATTGCATTTGCTAAGACTTTGCAAAACTAAAGGTTCATTCACCTTATAATCATCGGTTGTTTCTTTTAGGCATTTTAATCGAAAAGAATTCCTCTAGGTTTCCGATGCACCTCTTGGGAGAGGTCGAAACTGCCTTTCTGTAGTTTTGGGTGAGGTAAAATAAAAAATTTCTATTTTTGACTCTAAGATCAAAAATAGAAATTTTTTATTTTCATGTGTAACTATGTTAGTTGTTAAAAACAGAAACAAAGTGACTCTCAATAAATTTATTGATCTTCAGGAGAAATAAATTTATAAACGATACCTGCTAAAATTGCTCCCACAATAGGTGCAAGCCAAAACAACCATAATTGACCTAATGCCCAGTCACCAGCAAATATAGCTTGACTTGTACTTCTTGCAGGGTTTACTGAGGTATTTGTTACTGGTATGCTTATCAAATGAATTAAGGTCAATCCTAGTCCTATAGCCAACCCTGCAAATCCTTTAGGAGCTTTAGAATGTGTAGCTCCTAGGATAATTATTAAAAACATAAAAGTCATTACAATTTCAGCAACTAGAGCTGCAGTCATACTATATCCTCCAGGAGAATGTTCTCCAAAACCATTTGCCGCAAAACCACCAATTTCAAATCCTGTTTTTCCTGTAGCAATAACATATAATATTCCAGCACCTGCTATGCCTCCTAAAACTTGAGCTATAATATATGGTAGTAAGTCTTTTTTGTCAAAGCGACCACCAGCCCATAAGCCAATTGAAACAGCAGGGTTTAAATGGCATCCTGAAATATGCCCAATAGCATAAGCCATGGTAACAACGGTTAATCCAAATGCTAAGGAAACACCAACAAATCCAATTCCTAATTCTGGGTATGCTGCCGCCAAAACAGCACTTCCACATCCGCCTAATACTAACCATAAGGTTCCGATAAATTCTGCAACTAATTTTTTCATAATTTTGTGTTTAAGTTATTGATTTGCCTATAAAAATATAGTTTTTTATTGAACATAAAAAATTTTTCAATACAAGACGCTTACTGTCAAGAGTTTATGTTTCTTTTTATCAATTAAAAAGGGCATATACTATTTTATTCTCTTTTGATTTACAGAAATCAAACTCAATTTTTAAGTAACTTTTAAATAAACGGAACAACTCATCCTTAAAAAACTACAACTCAGTAAGCATAAATTTTATAGCCCTTACTTTTTATAGACTTTTGATGTGTAAATAAAAGTATAGATAAAAATAAGTTTAATTTAAAATTTAAAAATTATGATCAGAATTGTAAGTGTAGTAGTTGTGTATTTGATTACATTAGTAGCAGATGCTCAAACATCAACAGAAATAAATCAGCAGCATGCTTCAGAAGGCATAACAATTACTGTAAATGTGCCTAATGTAACCAGTGATAAAGGTACTGTACAATTTGGTTTACATACTAAAGCAACATTTGGTAAAAAGCCGCTTGACACTAAAATTGTAACAGTAGTAGACGGTAAATGTGAAGTGGTATTTGAAAATGTACAGGCTGGAGTGTATGCTATTACTTGTTTTCATGATGCAAATGAAAACGGTATAATGGATTTTTCAGAAGGGCATATGCCGTTAGAAGATTATGGTATCTCTAATAACCCTACATTAATGGGACCTCCTAC
This sequence comes from Flavobacteriaceae bacterium, assembly GCA_027066745.1. Taxonomy (GTDB): domain Bacteria; phylum Bacteroidota; class Bacteroidia; order Flavobacteriales; family Flavobacteriaceae; genus Aureibaculum. The sequence goes on along the minus strand of JAMONB010000421.1, from coordinate 9,308 downwards.
GTTTGAAATTGCAAAATTTACAGTTGAAAATAAATCGTTAGATTTAACACTTAAATTCTAAGTTTCATTTTGTCGATTGCATCAGTTTGAGATAAATAATAGATTCTCAATAGTAAATAAATTAAAATATAAAAATGTCAGGTTTAAAAAAAATACTAGGTATAGGTTTTGTTGTAGGCATTGTGTTGTTTATTATAAATTTAGCTTTTAGTTTATTTTCAGGAGTGCCTTTTAAATTGAATCAAAAAACAGTGATAGTATTCGGATATTTTCAATACTATTCAATTGCATTAACAGCTGTCAATATATTCTTTTTTAAATATTTAAATAAAATAGAATGGAAAAAATATTTGAAATACAGAATCATAATTGGTATTGTTGGTGGTATTGTATTAACAATGGTTAGTGTTTTTTTGTTACGAATGTTTCAAAGAGTTGGTGTTGATGAATTGAGTTTTGATGAATTTTATTTTAAGGAAGTAAATAACGGAGCGTATTATTTAACCTCATTATTAATTACAGTTACAATATCTATTCTTTTTCATGCAGTCTACCTTTATCGTGAGTTGCAAAAGAAAAAAGTTACTGAGCAAAAAATTATTGCTGGTACAGCATCTGCACAATTTGATGCATTGAAAAATCAGTTAGATCCTCATTTTTTATTCAACAGTTTAAATGTGCTGACAAGTTTGATAGATGAAAATCCTGATGCGGCACAGAAGTTTACAACCTCACTGTCTAAAGTATATCGTTATGTACTAGAACAGAAAAATAAGGAACTGATATCGGTAGATGAAGAATTAAAATTTGCCAAAACTTATATCAGGTTGCTAAAAATGCGTTTTGAAGATAGTATCATTTTTGAAATTCCTGAAAAGGCAACAAACTCTGAAGCTAAAGTTGTACCCTTATCCTTACAATTGTTATTAGAAAATGCAGTAAAACACAATATTGTAAATACGTTAAATCCATTAAGAATTAAAATTTATGAAAGTGGAGGCAACTTAATTGTAGAGAACAATTTGCAAGTTAAAAAAGTACTAAAAAAAGGAAGTGGAGTAGGCTTGGTAAACATACAACAACGTTATAGTTTATTAACCAAACGTAAAGTGAATATTAACAAAACAACATCGACATTTATAGTTGAATTGCCGATGTTAACAAAACAATCATCAATTATGAGAACACAATCATCAAATACAGTGAATTCAAGTTATATAAGAGCTAGAAAACGAATGGAAAAATTAAAAGAATTTTATGGAAGTCTTGCAGCTTATGTTATTGTAATACCATTTTTAATTTTTATCAATATGAAAACCTTTTCAGGGTTTCAATGGTTTTGGTTTCCATTGTTTGGTTGGGGAATGGGATTAGCTTTTCAGGCCTTTGAAGTGTTTGGTAAATATAAATATTTTGGAAAATCTTGGGAAGATAGAAAAATGCAAGAATTTATGGAAGAAGAAGGTAATGATAAAAACAGATGGGAATAATAATAAACAAGAATGTTATGGAAGATTATACACAAGAAGAACGCTATTTAAAAGCGAAAGAGCAAGTAAAGAAACTTAAAGAATTTTATATACATTTGAGTGTTTATATTATTATCAATGTAGGATTATTATTACTTATTTATAGTGGATATGAGATTAAAATAAATTTTTGGAATTTTGGTACTTTCTTCACTCCTTTAGGATGGGGGCTAGGTTTGGCTATTCATGCTATAATAGTTTTTGGACCAAATTTATCATTTATAAAACATTGGGAGAATGAAAAATTAAATCAGTTTATTAAAGAAGAACAACAAAACAATAATCAATGGGAATAGTTATGGATAATTATAGTGAAGAAGAACGTTACATTAGAGCAAAAGAAAGAATTAAAAAACTAAAAGGCTTTTATCGACATTTTGCAGTATATTTTATTGTAAACATGTTTCTTAGCATTGGTAAAATTACAGGAGAAATAAGCCATGGCAAAACTTTTATAGAAGCTTTCTGGGATTTTGGAACATTTGCTTTATGGTTTTTTTGGGGGATAGGTATCTTTTTTCATGCTATGGGAGTTTTTGGACCATCAATCTTTTTTGGAAAAGATTGGGAGCAACGTAAACTTAAAGAGTTTATGAATGAAGATAAATTATAGAAATAAATATAAGCACTATTAAAGTATGAATATTATCATTATAGAAGACGAAAAACCTGCAGCAAGAAGGTTGAATAGAATGTTACAAAATTTAGGTATTGAAGTAAATGTAATGTTACATTCTGTACAAGAATCTATTGCTTGGTTTGTTGAAAATCAACATCCTGATTTAATTTTTTTAGACATACAATTGTCAGACGGTCTGTCTTTTGAAATTTTTGAAAGTATTGAAATTAAAAGTGCTATTATATTTACTACTGCCTATGATGAATATGCTTTGCAAGCTTTTAAATTAAATAGTATTGATTATTTATTAAAACCAATTGATGATGAAGATTTAGAGAATGCCATAAAAAAATATAAAGAAAGAGTCTCTGAAAATAAAAATGTTTCCATAGATTTTGATGATATAAAGAAACTCTTGATACATCCGATAGAGCGAGAATATAAAAAACGATTTACTATAAAAGTTGGGCAACATTTAAAAATAATACCTATTGAAGCTATAGAATGTTTTTATAGTGAAAATAAAGGGACTTATATACACACTACGGAAGGTAGAGATTATCTAATTGATTTAACATTAGAGCAATTAGAGCCTGAACTGGCACCAGATACTTTTTTTAGAACTAGCCGTAAATTTTATGTCAATATAAATGCTATAAAAGACATCATATCATATACAAACTCAAGGTTGCAAATAAAATTAAACTCTTATAATTTTCAAGATGTCATTGTAAGTCGAGAAAGAGTAAAAGATTTTAAAAATTGGATAGCATAAAAAGCTAAAGAGAAAAAAAACTAAACATACTACTTCCATATCTTTTTGAGTAGCTATAATTAAGTACATCAGAGATATCAGTATTTTTTGTATGTTCGATAATTAACAATCCATCATTTAGTAATAATTCATTGTTAAAAATAAGTGTTACAATTCTTTCCAGTTGTTCTTTACTAAAGTTATATGGCGGATCTGCAAAAATAATATCGTGTTGTTTCTTTACTTTATTTAAATAAGGGAAAACATCACTTTTTATAGTTTTGATATTCAAAGCTAACTCATGAGCAGTATGCTCAATAAATTTTACAGAATTGTAATGTTGGTCAATACTAATAATCTCTTTAGCTCCTCTTGAAGCAAATTCAAAGCTGATACTTCCAATACCAGAAAATAAATCAAGTACAGACAATTCTTCAAAGTAATAAGTGTTGTTTAAAATATTAAATAAGGCTTCTTTTGCAAAATCGGTTGTAGGTCTAGCAGGTAGTTTTTTAGGAGCACTAATGCGTTTTCCTTTGTGTTTTCCTGAAATAATTCGCATTAATATTGGTTTAATATAGTGTAATATGTCCGTTTGTCTACTTCAGTAAAAACCTTGTCATAGCTAAATTTAGATCTGTTCTCTAATAAGCTAACATTTCTTATGTAGGTATAAGCTATATTGTATAAGTCATCATTTTTTTGAACTTTACCTAGCATTACCAATTCAAATTTTTCTGGATTTAATTTTAGTTGCTCAGCAGTAAATAACACATAATAAATAAAATCTTCTTTGGTAGAAAATTTAAAAGTGTTATATAACTGAAGTTTTTTGTTTTTTATGATAATCAATTCAAAGTGATTATTGTCAATATGTGCAAACATATGAGGTGTTAAACTATACTTGTAAATAGACAAAAGACTTTCTATGAGTATTTTAGAATTGTGCATAAAGTCAAAACCTTTAAACTTATCTAATAGAAAGTTATTGATGTTTACATAAGGGATGAAAACAGAGATAATGTCTTGATTTTTGATTTCATCAAAAACTATATAATCTTGAGGATAAACTTTGTTATTATAGCTTACATAAGCATTTAATTTATTTTCATCAAAGAGTGATTTAGGGACTAGATTATATAAATCATTTACGTGAGACACGTTAACTGATGAGTATTTTTGTTGGAGTAATACTTCGTTCTGAAAAATAGAAGAAATATTTTCTATTAATTTTTGAGGAGAGTTATTGACATCTTTAAATTGATAATCATAAAGAGCAATAAAAGTTTTAGTATCTTTATTAAATATACAAAAAGAAAATCCATCCAAACTGAATTGGATGGATAAATGATTGTCTTTTAGATGGTTTACATCTAAATTATTTGTCTTTATCTTTGTCTTTGGCTGTATCATATGAAGGTGGCCAGTTACCACTTACTTTAACATCTTCTAAAGACCCAACAGAAATAAACTCACCTTTTACTTCAGAACCTCCAAGAGATTCTTTTTCTTGACGAATTAAATCTTTATTTAAGCCTTTTAAAATTACTCCTTTGTCAATTTTAGCTTCAAAAACAGAAGCTTTAATACCTTCTAATTTTTCTACAAAACCTGTTTCTAAAGAAAACTGAGCATCTGTACCAGGTACATTAAACATGTTTTTATAATCTCTACCAGCAAAGCTAGCTCTTACATCTTTAAAGCCAATGGTATCTACAACTCTTTTTTCAACTTGTATAACAATACCACCACCTTTATCTTCATCTACAACAATATTTTTCACCTCGGTAACTGCAAATTTAGCAGTATCTATAAATTGAATAAGACCTTGTTTGTTTTTTGTGAACTTACCAGTAACTTCTTTATGAGCAACTTCAGCATCACGTATCATTTTTAAATTCTTAATTGCTTTTCCGTATCTAGATACCTTAGCTTTATTGAACTTTATGGGGCCCATGATAGACTGAAAAATACTGTATCCAAGAAAGCCAATAAGCAACCATAGTAAAATGGATATTACAGGTCTAGCACCTTTTGGAATTTTATTTACAATTAAATAAGCAAGCAAGCCAACGACTATAATTGCCGCAATGATAATTAGAAAAGTATACATCTTATAAATTAATTTGTTTAGTGATGGTTATGCAACAAATCTACAAAAATTTTTTAAAGTTAAAAACCTTTAGTGATAAATCAATTTGTACCTTTGGTTTTTTATCAATGATGCCAATGATTACTGACCCTTTAGACTTTTATAAAGTTTTAAAAAGTAAATTTCCGTTCGTACCTACCAAACTTCAAGATGATTTATTAGACCAATTGTCGTCATTTATTTTAGATAAAGACAAAAACAAGTTGTTTTTATTAAAAGGATATGCAGGTACAGGTAAGACGACTACTATGAGTACTTTGGTCAATAATTTATGGCAAGTTGGTTTGAAGGCTGTTTTATTAGCACCTACAGGCAGAGCAGCTAAAGTTATTGCGAATTATTCAAGTAAAAAAGCTTTTACAATTCATAAGAAAATTTACCATCCGCGTAAAGCAAAAAATGGTGGAGTTTCTTTTGCACTACAACAAAACAAGCATACCAATACTATTTTTATTGTTGATGAAGCCTCTATGATACCAGATCGTAAAGCAAATGCTAATTTTTTTGATCAAAACTCTTTATTGGGTGATTTACTCTCTTATGTCTATGGGGGCAAAAATTGCAAATTGATTTTTGTAGGTGACACAGCACAATTACCTCCCGTAAAGTTAGATCTGAGCCCTGCGTTAAATAGAGACACTTTAGTCTATGATTACAATAAGAATGTTATAGAGCTAGAATTGAATGAAGTGATGCGTCAGCATCAAAATTCTGGAATTTTAGCAAATGCAACACAATTACGACTCTTGTTAAATGATGGTATTTTTGATGGGTTTCAATTTAACTTGGGCTTTCCAGACATTATCCGTTTAACGGATGGTTATGAGATAGAAGATGCAATTACAGTTGCTTATGATAGTATTGGTGTTGAGGATACGACTTTTATTGTACGTTCAAATAAACGTGCCAATCAATACAATCAACAAATTAGGACAAGTATACGTGGGCAAGAAAATGAGATTGCAGCTGGCGATTATATTATGGTAGTAAAAAATAACTATTATTGGTTAGATGATAATTCTACCGCAGGTTTTATTGCTAATGGTGATGTTTGTGAAGTTTTAAGAATTTTTAGTTACAAAGACTTATATGGGTTTAAATTTGCAGAAATTACTGTTAGGTTGATAGATTATCCTGATGAAAAACCTTTTGATACCGTTGTGTTATTAGATACCTTAACCAGTGTTGCACCTTCATTAACCTATGAAGAGTCTAATCAATTGTACCAAGAGGTTGCAAAGGATTATGAAGATGAAAAATCATCATATAAAAGATTGTTGGCTATCAAGAAAAATAAGTACTTTAACGCTTTACAAATTAAGTTTTCTTATGTCGTAACCTGTCATAAATCACAAGGTGGGCAGTGGAAAACAGTTTTTATAGAGCACCCTTATCTGCCAGAAGGTCAAAGTCTTTCATATTTTAGATGGTTGTACACAGCAATTACTAGAGCACAAGAAAAATTATATTTAATTGGGTTTACAGATGATTTTTTTATAGAATAGTCTTAATACCAATTTAAATTGGTATAATTTCTAATCTTGCAGTGCAAAAACTTTTTTCAATAAATCAGTATTTCTTGAAGAAATTTTTGTTCTAATTTGTTTTTCTTCAACAGCAATCATTGTATAAACTCCCTCTAAAGCTTTTTGAGTGACATAATCTGTAAGATCTGGATTCACTTTTTTAACAAAAGGAATGGTATTGTATTTCTGAATGATGGTGCTCCAAATTTTATCTGCACCCACCTTAGTAAATGAATTCTTAATTACAGGGTTAAATTTAGTGTATAATGCACTAGTAGTACCACTTTGTAAATATTGAGTTGCAGCATTGTCAGCTCCTAATAATATATTTTTAGCATCGTTAAAAGTAATGCCTTTTACTGCATCAATAAAAATAGGTGTTGCTTCTTTTACAGCACTTTCAGCAGCTCTGTTTAATGTTTTTAAACCTTGATCAGCTAAATCACCTAAACCGATATCTCTCAGGGTTTTATCTACTTTTTTTAGTTCTTCTGGTAAACTAATCTTAACCAAATCATTTTTAAAATAACCATCTTTTAAAGTCAGTTTTTTTACTTGTTTGGCAATACCATAATCTAAGGCTTGTCTTAATCCTGCAGCTATATCTGTATTACTAATAACATCTTGTGGTAGTTGATTTACTACTTGTTGTAATTCTGAACAAGAACTTAAAAATAATATACCTATTAAAAAAATAATTTTTTGAAATTTCATTTAGTTTCGTTTTAAATTAAACGTTTATAGCAATGAATTAGTATCTAAAATTAGATTCAAAATTATTCTTTTTACAATTTTAATGTAGAAAGTAAAAAAATGATTAATTTCAAACTTTTAAAATTTCAAATTTTTAATAAATGAGATATGTTATAGTGTTGCTTGCTGTTTTTATACTAAATTCTTGTAGTACAGTTAATAGTATTGAGCAGGAGCTTAAGCAAGACAATGAAAAACACTCCTATTTTGATGGTCTTGTACTGTACAATCCTAAAACTAAAAAAGAAATTCTGAATCACAACGGTGCAAAATATTTTACACCAGCATCAAACACCAAATTATTTACATTTTATACGGCGTATAAAACTTTTAATTCCGAAACCTCTAGACTAAAGAGTTTAGCATATTATAAAACCCACGATTCATTAGTTATAAAAGGTACGGCTGATCCTACTTTTTTATATGGTTTTGAGAGTGCAGAAGTTTTAGATTTTTTAAAAAAGGCATCAAATAATATTTATGTATTAGATGCCAATATAGATGAGCCTACTTATGGAAGTGGTTGGGCATGGGATGATTATTCATATTATTATATGCCAGAGAAAAGCTTATTTCCTATCTATGGAAACATTTTAAAATATAATTTTTCAGAAGGACGGCAACAAAGTACTCCTCATTATTTTAAAACTCAGATTTCAACAGTAGATTCTGTATTGGTCTCTAGAAAACATAATGAGAATCAGTTTTTTGCTCAAAAAAATAGACAAAAGGGTTATGAAGTTCCTTTTAGGACTTCTAATCAGCTTGTGGTAGATTTATTGAGTGACAAGCTGCATAAAAATGTGACGCTCATTCCTAATCGGAAAGGTTTGAACTTTAAATATATCTACAATCAAAATACGGATAGTATTTATAAACAAATGTTGACAGTTAGTGATAATTTTATTGCAGAGCAATTGCTACTACAAGTAGGGCAGGAGGTTTCTGGAACCTATAGCGTTAATGCAGCAATTAAATATTCACTAGAAAATTATTTACATGATTTACCTCAAGAGCCACGTTGGGTTGATGGTTCAGGTTTGTCAAGGTATAATTTGTTTACACCAGAAAGTTTGGTGAAATTACTTGAAAAAATGTATCAAGAAATTCCTACACAAAAATTATTGAATTATTTTCCTGTTGGAGGAGAGTCAGGAACATTGAAAGGTGTTTATAAAGCTAAGGGTAAACCCTATATTTATGCTAAAACGGGAACTTTGTCTAACAATCATTGTTTAAGTGGTTATCTCATTACTAAAAAAGGTACATTTCTTATATTTAGTTATATGAACAATCATTATAAGATGAGTTCAAAAGAAATTAAAGCAACGATGGAAAAAACCTTGTTGCAAATTTATAATAAGTATTAATTCAGCATGTAAAATGAAAAAAATCATCGGTAGTTTTATATTGTTTGTTTATGGATGGAAATGTGTTTATCCACAAAAATTTAAAGTAGATAAATGTGTTACAATAGCAGCACCCCATACTACAAATTGGGATTTAATTTTTGCAATAGCAGTCTATTGGAAAGAAGAAATAAAAGTTAAGTTTATTATTAAAAATAATTATACCAAAGGTTTACATGGCTTATTTTTTAAATGGTTAGGCGGTATTGGTATTGACAGATCAAAACATAATAATATGGTTGATTTTTCTGTTGATTTATTTAAAAAGCACGAAAAAATGGTTTTAATGCTGTCAGCAGAAGGTACGCGTAATTATGTGGAAAGGTGGAAAACAGGATTCTACTATATAGCACTAAATGCAAAAGTACCCGTTATTTTGGGGTTTTTAGATTATACTAAAAGAATTGGAGGTGTAGGCAATTTGATACACCTTACAGGAGATTTTGAAGAGGATATGACAAAATTTCAAGATTTTTATGCCGATATTGATGGTAAATTCCCGGAAAATTATAATAAAAAAATATTTATAAAAAAACAAGAAGAATGATTTGCAACATAGCCAGTTA
>JAMONB010000420.1 GCA_027066745.1 Flavobacteriaceae bacterium | reverse complement strand
TTTTTAAGTGCGTATTGTTGTATGGTCAATAACGGAAGTACAATAGATTCTCTAATGTCTATTGAGGCTTTTCCAGCAGGTTCATTTTCCATTAATTTTTTGTATCCTGTAAGTTTTAACAGTAAACGTTTTGTGGTTTCATATTCATTATAGATAATATTCCAAAATGCACCAAATTCTTCATTTTCTGACATGTATTTTGTTAAATCAAAAAATGATTTTGATAAAGACATCATACTATTTTCAATCAGCGTTTTAAAGAAATTAGAGTTTTGATATAAGGCTGTTACTTTATCAAATTGATCTTTATCTTCATAATATTTTAAGGCAGTACCTACACCGAAAAACCCAGGTACATTTTGTTTTAACATACTCCAAGATCCAACAAAAGGTATGGCTCTTAAATCTGCAAAGACTAAGGCGTCAGATTTTCCTCGTTTTGAAGGGCGGCTCCCAATATTTGCTTTAGAATAGTATTTTAAGGTACTCATTCGCTCTAAATAAGGCACAAACATTTCATGGTTTTTAAAACCTACATAAGCTTGATAACTTAAATCAGCTAATTTATCTAGTACTCGTCTATCTGATTTAGACATAGGCAAATTAGACTTTGCTCTGTTATGAATACCTGAACTTATCAATTGTTCTAAATTATATTTAGACGACTCTAACGTTCCGAAATTTGAACTTATCGTTTGCCCTTGAATAGTTAACTGTACTTGTTTATCTTCAATTGTTGGTCCTAAAGAGGCATAAAATTGATGAGTTTTTCCACCACCTCTAGCTGGAGGGCCACCACGACCATCAAAAAAGATTACGGTAACGCCATGTTTTCTTGACATTTCTGTTAGACGTTCTTTGGCTTTAAAAATAGCCCAATTCGCCATTAAATATCCACCATCTTTAGTGCCATCAGAAAAACCGAGCATAATTAGCTGCTTGTTTTTTCGTTTCTTTAAATGTTTGCTGTACATCGGATCTGTATAAAGATCTTCCATCACTAAATGTGCATTTTCTAAATCGGTTATAGTTTCAAAAAGGGGTCCAATATCAATAGTTAATTCATCATGAAAAGCAACTAATTTTAACATGGCAAACAACTGCATTACATGTAGCGTAGTTTGGGTATTGCTTATGATATAACGATGTGCAGCACGCTCTCCATTGGCATCTTGAATTTCCTTAACAATTCGTATTGTATTTAATGCTTTAAGGGTGTCTTCATTCTTAAATAAGGATAAATCTACTTTCCCTTCTATTTTAGATAGAATTTTAATTTGCTTTTTTGCTGTTAATTCATGATAATTTTTAGGAAAAATTTTGCTTCCAGAAGCATTCAAACCATTTACCATATCTGTAAATACAGTATGATGTGCTCTACTATCTTGTCTGATATCTAAAATAGCAAAATGATAACCAAATAGATGTATTTTATTCAATAAGCTATTGATATCAGAGAGGTATAGTGATTGATGCTCTTTTATAATAATAGCTTTAATCTCTTTAAGCTCAGTAACTAATTCTTCCAAACTAATACTGTGATTGGCTTGTTTGTTGATACTACTTCGATATAGTTTTTTCTCTAAAACAATCATCCTTTTTTCTACTCCTTTAAAAGTAAGTTTACGTTTTAAACGTCTAATATCTCTATAATAGTTTTTAAGAATAGTTTGTTTAAGTCTTATAGCAACATTTTGTGTAATTTCTGGAGTCACAAACGGATTTCCATCTCTATCGCCTCCAGGCCAAAAACCAATATTTATAATTTCATTATTTATTTTTTTATTATCAAAAATATTCTGTTGGATATAGTCGAAAATAGCACCAAAAGACTCATAAAAAACATTTTCTAAATACCATATCAAACTTACAGCCTCATCATAAGGTGTTGGTTTTTTATGCTTAAAAAAAGGAGTTTTTCCTAATTGAGCTAATAAATTACTAATAGTCGACAAATCATCAACTTTTATAGCTTCAGTTAAGTCAGTAATGATACCTAAAACACTACCAGGATAGAATTGTGTTGGATGTGCAGTTAATACAATTCTCACCTTAAACTCTTCTAAATACTTTTGTAAGACTTCTAATTTATTTTTAGCTACCGCATCTTCTTTAAGACTTCTAAGCGTACCAATGCCTTCCATGTTATTTACCGTAGGAAAAGCAGCATCTTCAATAGCGTCAAACAGAACTACCTGCCTTTCAATGTATTGAATAAATCGAAAAATTAAGTTTAATTGGCTTTTATGTGAACGTCTAGCTTGATACTTTTTAAAAAAGGATGCAACAATATCTGTAGGATTTTCTCCATTTGCGAATCCTTTTTTACATGTTTCTTGAAACAACGGTAATAATACACCTGTTTTTGTAATAGAATCAAAAGGTAATGTCATAAATACACTGTTGTATATTCTGAATTTTGACAATACACTTTGGTTAAATCTTTCTAATTTTGGTTGTAAAGGCATGTTTTGGACTAAAAATTAAGAAGTAAAAGTACTAAAGCTTTAGTAAAATTAAGGACTTTGATAAAGTTTTACGAATACTTCATTTTATTGAAGTATTATTCATTCTTTACTAAATAAATACAAGTTCAAAATCAATTATTAATTGTCTTTGTTTTCTTCTGACTTTTCTTTTTTTTGTTTATCACTTTTCTTTGGAGATAATTTATAAAATAAATAGCCAAACCCTACAACAACATGTAGAATTACAACAACCATAATAACGTAGTACCAGAAGTTTGAACTTAGCATCATAAATCTATTGTTAGAAAACTCAAAGTTAAGATTATAATAAGACTTGGTTAAAATAAATCAAATAAAAAAAGGTATTATTTTTTTATCACTTTACTAGTCTGAATTTTTCTGCTATTGGGTTCCGTGATTTGTAACAGATACACCCCATTCTTTAATGAGGATAAATTAATAGTTTTAGTTGTAATCTTTCCACTATCTAATAAAAGACCAGTAATAGAGAATACCTTAAACATTGCATTAGAAAATTGACTTGGGAAATGTAGAATTCCTGTTGTTGGATTCGGATATACTTTTAAGGACGAACCACTTACATCACTTACACTTAATACAGCTCCATTTTCATAGGCTCCAATATCTGGAGCACTTCCTGAATAAGCTAAACCAACGGCAATACCAGCATCTACAATATTGGCATTTATACCATTAGCTTCATAAAAAGGTGCAGGTCTATTTCCTGAATTATTAATATTAGGAGAAGTTTGCGTATTGTTGGATGCCGTTAAGTTTGATGTAGGAGTGTTTTCTAAAAGAATATCACCAGTATAAAAATTATATGCTATTTCTGTATTTTGAATTTGAGAACCTCCTTTAGTTACTAAAGCATTAGGAACATTCATAAAAATATTATTCTTTATAGACGTATTTTTTACCAAACCATTTGCTTGAATTGCAATTTGAATGCCTTCATCTACACCATCAAAAACATTATTATAGATTTGTGTATTTGTATAGATTTCATTGGGGCTAGGATTGATAAAAACACCAAATGTATAATCGTTATGATGGTTGTAAAATACATTATGATGAATTTGTATATTTGAAACATTCCAAGCTTCATTAGTATTTGGTGCTGCTCCCCAAATTACAACTCCAAATTTTACATTTTCTATATAATTATTTCGCATTTCGGCATCGTATAAACCTAAGCCTAATTCTACACCTTCTTTTGGATTATTTGGACTGTCAAAAACGATTCTATTATCGTAAACAATCACACTATAACTTCCATTGCCTTTGTTTCCTTTTACTAAAGAAAACCAGTTGTTAGATGTATTGTTATAAATTTGACAATCGTCAAAGAGATTCCAAAGTTCAATAGCTATTTGTGAACCCCATAGCGGACTAGTTCCTGTTACATTAATATTATTATTGTACAATTTTAAGCCTTTAAACCATCCTTTTTCCCAAAAAATGATACCTCCTCCTTTTTCTTCAATAATCTTGTTATTATGTATAGAAGCATAATCAAGACCTCCAATACTTAAACAAGAAGTACTCCAATCGTTTGGGTTTTCGCCATTTTCTAATCTACCACAATGCTGTATGGTATTGTTATTTACTTCAATACCACTAATATATGTTGAAGGAGGTGTCGTTTTTGTTACCCCATCCACAGCATAAATTTGTAGTCCAAACCGATTGATGTTTTGAATAATCATTTTATGGATTTGCACATTATTTCTCCCTTTAAACTGCATACCATGCGTTAACGTTCTGTTATCTCCATCTAACGTAAACCCGCTAATATTATGATTGCCATCGGTTACAGGAAAAGAGGACGCAATAAGGTACCAATAATTATCCGTTGAGACATTTGAAGTGATTTTTACCACATCACTTCCCGCACCTTCAATATTTACTCCAATAGCAAGAATACATTGATTGTTATCGGTATAATTTCCAGGATTGATATGTATGGTGTCTCCAGACGTTGCTACCTGACTACAAGCATATGACAAGCTTGCCCAAGGGTTATTCGTTGTACCATTTCCGGTACTGTCACTGCCGTTAACAGAAACATAAAAAGTAGTGGCATAAATTTGTGAAAATGTCATAAGTATTATGGCAAAGAGGAATAAGGTTTTATTTTTCATAATACGTTGTTTTAGATATGTTGTTTTTTACAAAACTCATGTTTTGAAGTCTTTTAGTTTGAATGAAAAATGATGAAGGGAATGGTATAAACCACAACATCATTAAATGAAAGCTAATCGTTATCATAAGCTAAAATTTAACAAGTAATTGGGTCTAACAACTGTACTTTATTATGTAAGTAATTGATAATAAAGTTTTACTAAGATAGTAATTTTTTTTAAAAGTGTTTTTATAAAGGAGTTAATAGGATAAAAAAAGGCCATCTTTTACAGATGACCTTTCACTTTTTCTCTTGCTTAGCCATTTTTGTTTCCAAGCATCAGTAACTCATTAACGATTATTTCGGTAACATATTTCTTTTCACCTGCTTTATCTTCATAAGATCTAGAAGTTAATTTTCCTTCAATAGCGACTTCATTGCCTTTTACCAAATATTTCTCTACAATTTCTGCAGTTTTATTCCAAGCAATAACATTATGCCATTGTGTGTCAGTAATTTTTTCACCTTTTGCATTCTTGTAACTTTCATTAGTTGCAATTGAAAATTTTGCTAATTTTTTACCAGAATCTAAGGTGATAATTTCTGGGTTTTTTCCTAAGTTTCCAATCAACTGTACTTTGTTTCTAAGTGTGTTCATAATTTTAATTTTATGCCTGCTATATACAAGCGGTTAAACAGTTAAGACTTGTCCTAAATTCGTTTCAGGACTTTTGATGGTG
>JAMONB010000419.1 GCA_027066745.1 Flavobacteriaceae bacterium | reverse complement strand
ATAAAAAAAAATATTTCACGTTATATCACTAGTAAAACAACTAAAAAAACTTAAATATTATGAAGAAAATAAAAATATTTGCCTTTTTATTTTTGGCAACAGGACTTGCTTGTTTTAGTCAAGAAGAAAACCTTAAAGAAAGAGAAAAACAAGCTGCATTTAACCCAACAAACACTTCTTTTGCTAAAAAAGAAATATCTTATATCACACTAAAAAATGGTGATAAGATAGAAGGATATATAAAAGGTATTGGATGGAAAAAAGGACAAGTTAAAGAAGTTGTATTTGAGGTTTCTGGTGAAAAAAAGAAAAAAATTCCAGCAAGTGAAATATCAGAACTTTATGCTTTACCATCTAAATTCGGACAGTTATCGAAAATGGACAGTTATTTTTCAGACGCAACAAAATGGGGAAACCAAGATGTTTCTGATGTTGTAAATAAAGGATATACATGTTATACAATTCAGAAAGTCTCTTTAAAAAATAAAAAAGCTGAACAAGAATTTTTAATGCAATTGGTAAATCCTAGATTTAGCAAAGAGATATCTGTTTTTTCTGATCCATGGGCAAAAAAAACTAGTAGTATTGGTGTTGGTAGTTTAAAATTAGCTGGTGGTATTGCAAAATCGTACTATTTAAAAAAAGGTGATAAAATGATATGGATTACCAAAGGTAATTTTATGGATTATTTTGAAGATTTATTTTATGATAATGATAAGTTTAAAACAAAATATTCTGAAAGAAAAATTAAATGGAGTCTTTTAGGTGTTTATATTTTAGACTATACTGAGTTTTCATAAAACACATACAATAGATTAAAAAAAGGACTTCTAAAGAAGTCCTTTTTTTTTACTTTAAATCCTTATCAATCTGAAAACTTCACTCTATAACAAATAACTTCTCTTTTAATTCCTTATTTTTGTTCAAATCCTAAAAACAAATACTTTGTCTGATTATAAACTAGGTCTTGATTATGCATTAACACAAGACAAAAACGACAAATTAGCATCTTATAGAAATCAATTCCATATTCCGAAAGATAAAGACGGAAATGATTGGCTGTACTTCACAGGAAACTCTTTAGGCTTACAACCCAAAATCACACAAACTTATCTTCAACAAGAATTAGATGATTGGGCCAATTTTGGTGTAGAAGGTCATTTTGAAGCCAAGAATCCATGGCTGCACTATCATGAATTCTTAACCGAATCAATGGCAAAAATTGTAGGAGCTAAACCTATTGAAGTGGTTATTATGAATACCTTAACCACCAATTTACATTTGTTAATGGTTTCTTTCTATCAACCTACAAAAACCAACTATAAAATAGTCATTGAAAGTGACGCCTTTCCATCTGATAAATATGCTGTAGAATCTCAATTGAAATTCCATGGATTTGATGCTCAAGACGGATTAATTTTATGGAAACCTAGAGCAGGAGAAGATCTTTTACGTATTGAAGATTTAGAAACTATTTTAGAAGAACAAGGTGATGAAATTGCACTATTACTAATTGGTGGTGTAAATTATTATACGGGTCAGTTTTTAGATCTAAAAAAAATTGCAACATTAGGTCACGCTAAAGGATGTATGGTGGGTATTGACCTAGCTCATGGTGCTGGAAACATTCAACCCAATTTACATGAATCAAATGTAGATTTTGCCGCTTGGTGTACCTATAAATACTTAAATTCAGGACCAGGAAGTTTAGGTGGAGTTTTTGTTCATGAAAAACATGCTCACAATAAAGACTTAAAACGTTTTTCGGGTTGGTGGAATCACAATAAAGAAACACGCTTTAATATGCGTCAACCTTTTGACGTATTGGCAGGTGCAGAAGGCTGGCAACTCAGCAACCCACCTATCCTATCCATGGCTGCTATCAGAGCCTCCTTAGATTTATTTAATGAAGTTGGTATGGATGCCTTGCTTACAAAGTCTAAAAAACTAACGGGCTATTTTGAATTTTTAATCCGTAATCTAGATAATGACAGTATAAAAATAATAACCCCTTCAGATCCAAACGAAAGAGGTTGTCAATTATCAATTCAAGTCACTAGTACAGATAAAAATTTACACAAAAAATTAACCGAAGCACATATCATTACTGATTGGCGTGAACCAGATGTAATCCGCTGTGCACCCGTGCCATTATACAATTCGTTTCAAGATGTATATTTGATGGTGAAAAAATTAAAAGAAATTTTAAATGAAAACTAAACATACTATACATATCATTGGTGGCGGACTCTGCGGATCACTTCTTGCCTTACGTCTAGGACAACGAGGCTATCAAGTTGAAGTCTTTGAAAAACGTCCCGACTTACGTAAAACAGATATTAGTGCTGGTCGCTCTATAAATCTAGCTTTTTCTGATAGAGGTCTCAAAGCAATGAAAATGGTTGGCATTCAAGATAAAGTAATGCCACTTTGTATTCCAATGAACGGAAGAATGTTACACGACCTAGAGGGAAATACAACTTTAGCTCCTTATAGTGGCAGAGAACATGAATACATCAATTCTATTTCTCGTGGTGGGCTCAATACCCTATTGCTAAATGAAGCTGAAAAATTAGATAATGTTACCATTCGTTTTAATCATAAATGTACCAAAGTAGATTTTGAAAACAATCGTTCACACTTTTACAATTATGAGAATAATACCGAATTTACCAAACAAGCAACTGTCATTTTTGGTACTGACGGAGCAGGCTCTGCACTTAGAAAGAGCTATTATTTAGAAAAGAAATTTTTATTTAGTTTTTCACAAAATTATCTTGCGCATGGTTATAAAGAATTAAGTATACTCCCAACAGAAAAAGGCGAATATAAAACCTATAAAAATGCCTTGCACATTTGGGCTAGAGGAGATTTTATGCTAATCGCTTTGCCAAATCTTGACGGAAGCTTTACCGTTACTTTATTTTTAAGTTTTGAAAATGGTGAGTATAATTTTAATAATTTGACCACCAAAAAACGTGTGTTAGAGTTTTTTACCAACTATTTTAAGGATGCATTAGCATTGATGCCAAATCTAATTGATGACTTTTTTAAAAACCCTACTTCTGCCCTAGGCACCGTAAAATGTTCACCTTGGCATTATAAAGGAAACACCTTATTGATGGGTGATGCCGCACATGCAATTGTTCCTTTTTACGGACAAGGAATGAATGCCTCTTTCGAGGATGTGGTCGAGTTTGATAAAATTCTAGATCAATATGAAGATGACTTGCTGATTGGCAAAACTGATTGGAATACTATTTTTAAAAAGTATGAAAATTCAAGAAAAAAGGATACCGATGCCATTGCAGATTTAGCTATTGATAACTTTTTTGAAATGAGAGACCATGTAAATAGTTCTGTATTTAGAAAAAAACGTAATTTAGAAATGGATTTAGAGAAAAATTTTCCTAAAGAATATTCATCAAAATATTCATTGGTAACTTTCAATGAAAATACAGGCTACCATGAAGCAATGACTAGAGGAAGAGCTCAAGATAAAGCCATATTAAATATGATTACAGACCATGAAATAGGTGTCAATGATGATTTAACGCATACTTTAGCAAAAGTAAAAGCTGAAACTAAAGAAATATTAGACGAAGATAAAGTAGCAAAAACAATGCAACACTAAAATAGAAATTCTTAATCCGCCCAATTAAGAGTTTCTCCCCTTTGGGGAGATTAAGAGGGGATAATTATGAGTAAAAAAGTAACACCAAGAGGAGCATACCCACACACCAAACGTGTAGGTGATTTTATATTTGTATCTGGTACCAGCTCTCGAAGAGCTGACAATACCATTGCTGGCGTAGATATTATTGATGAAATGGGTACAAAACAATTGAATATCAAAGAACAAACCCGTGAAGTCATTAAAAATATTGAAAAAAATCTAACTAAAGAAGGTGCAACCTTATCAGATGTAGTTGATGTCACTTCATTTTTAGTAAATATGAATGACTTTGCAGGTTATAATGAAGCCTATGCTGAATTTTTCAATGCTGAAACAGGCCCAACACGTACCACTGTTGCTGTACACCAATTACCTCATCCTGATTTGGTGGTAGAGATTAAAGTGATGGCTTATAAAAAGACTATATAAATAACTAAATGTCTCCTCGAGCGGAGTCGAGAGGTCTATTATGAAAATATATTATGTTTACATATTAAAATGTTGTGATGGATTAACATATACTGGTATTACAAACAATATATCTAGACGATTTGAAGAACACCAAAAAGGTTTAAACAAAAACTGTTTCACATTTAATCGTAGACCTTTAGAGATAATTTTTTACCAAGAGTTTAATGATGTGAAGCAAGCTATATATTTTGAAAAGAAAATTAAAAAATGGAGTCGTAAAAAGAAAATTGCATTAGCTAATGGTGATTACGATTTGCTGCAAATTTTATCAGAGTGTAGAAATGCTACTCATTACAAGTATAAACCTCAAAATAATGGAGGTCTCGACTACGCTCGACCAGACATAGAGGAGTGAATAACAACTAATGAACATAAAAAACTACATCAATGGGCAGTTTACATCTCCTATTTCTGACGAATGGGTAGATAACTATTGCCCTGCAAACGGAAAAATCTATGGTCAAATTCCGAATTCTTCGGCTAATGATGTAGAAAAAGCGTATCAAGCAGCCAAAAAAGCATTCCCTAACTGGTCAAATACTACACTTGAAAAACGCAGTAGAATCTTAATTAAAATTTCAGAATTATTAGAAGAAAATTTACAACGTTTTGCAGAGGCTGAAAGTAAAGATAATGGTAAACCTATCTCATTAGCAAAAGCAGTTGACATCCCTAGAGCAGCTAGTAATTTTCGTTTTTTCGGAAATGCCATTACACAATTCGCTAGTGAAAGTCACGAAAGTATTGGTCAAAATGCTATCAATTATACCTTGCGTCAACCTATTGGTGTTGTCGCTTGTATTTCCCCTTGGAACCTCCCACTCTATCTCTTTACTTGGAAAATTGCTCCAGCCATTGCAGCAGGTAATTGCGTCATTGCAAAACCTAGTGAAGTCACGCCAATGACAGCCTATTTATTAGGTGAAATTTGTAATGAAGCTGGCTTACCAAAAGGGGTGTTAAATATAATTCATGGTTTAGGTACTACCACTGGGCAAGCCATTGTTGAGCACCCTGATATTAAAGCCATTTCATTTACTGGCGGTACAGCCACTGGAGCTCATATTGCGAAAATAGCAGCTCCACTATTTAAAAAATTATCCTTAGAATTGGGTGGTAAGAATCCGAATATCATCTTTGCAGATTGTGATTATGATGAAATGCTAGAAACGACTGTCAAATCATCTTTTGCAAATCAAGGGCAGATTTGTT
>JAMONB010000418.1 GCA_027066745.1 Flavobacteriaceae bacterium | reverse complement strand
GGTTAAAAAAATGAAGAAACCTATAAGTTGAGTAAATTCCATATTGACAGTATTTAAATTTCGCTCCAAAAATAACATATATTTTTCAGATTATAAATATTGTATTCACTTTTTTTTAAAATATTTTAACCCTTTTTGTAAGTCCTCCTTTTTTAAACGACAAAATTGGCATAACAAAAAATTTAAAAACAAATATTTATGAAAAATTTAGTTCTAATAGTAGCAATAGCTTTAATCTCATTTACAGTTTTTAGTCAAAATAAATTATCGACTACAAGTGGTCATATCAAATTCTTTTCTAGTACACCTGCTGAAAATATTGAAGCTAATAATTACAAAGTAACTAGTATTCTTAAACCTACAGAAGGGACTTTAGTATTCTCTGTACCCATGCAAAGCTTTGAATTTGAAAAAGCATTAATGCAAAAACATTACAATTCTAAAAAGTTTTTAGACACCAAACAATTCCCAAAAGGTAAATTTAAAGGGACTATCACCAACCTATCAGCTATAGATTTTACTACAGACGGCACATATGAGGCTACTGTTTCTGGAACTTTAACCATTCATGGTGTGGCAAAAGAAATTACTGAAAAATTTAATCTAACCGTAAAAGGAGGTGCTGTAACTGGTAAAACAGAATTTGATATTACATTGGCAGATTACGGTGTTGTTTTCACCAAAGGAAAACCTTCTGAAAACATTGCAAAAACAATTAAAATTATAGCAAATTTAAATTATAGCAAATAAATTTGAAGACAGGAGACTGCGAAATTGAAAATTAACAATATGAAATCGAAACTATTTAAAATTATAGGAGTCTTAGCTTTATTAGCCGTTGGTTATGGTGCATATATGTGGTTTATGCCTCATCAGAACGTACAAGGTACAAAAGCCTTTAAAACCATTGATGCTACAGCATTGGTAAATGAGTTCTTGACTGATAAAGACAAAGCAAATAATATTTATTTAGATACTGAAGGAGAGTCTAAAGTACTAATTATAACAGGTACTATTGCTGATATTTCTGAAGATCAACTCAATCAAAAAGTAGTATTACTTAAAAACACTTCTGATAAAATGGGAGTTTCTTGTACGTTTACTGTTGATACCAATGCACAGGTTGACAAGCTGAACGTTGGTGATGCTATAAAAATTAAAGGTGTTATTCGCTCTGGTGCAGAATATGATGAGGATTTAGATTTAACTGAAAATGTAATTGTAGAAAAAAGTGCACTCATAGAATAATCTAGACACATTAAAAATTATAAAAAAGGTTAGCAATTTGCTAACCTTTTTTTATGCTTTTGAAATTCATATTTTGTAACTTTGTACAACCTTATTAAACTTAGATAAAGATGGAATTCAGAATAGAAAAAGACACCATGGGTGAAGTTAAAGTACCTGCCGATAAATATTGGGGTGCACAAACTGAACGTTCAAGAAATAATTTTAAAATTGGGCAACCAGCTTCTATGCCTTTAGAAATAGTCTATGGTTTTGCCTACTTAAAAAAGGCTGCAGCACATGCCAATTGTGAATTGGGTGTTTTGGCTAAAGATAAAAGAGACTTAATTTCAACGGTTTGTGATGAAATTTTAGCAGGAAAACTAGATGATCAATTCCCATTAGTAATTTGGCAAACAGGATCTGGTACGCAAAGTAACATGAATGTAAATGAAGTTATTGCAAATCGTGCACATGAAATTGCTGGTAAAACTATTGGTGAAGGTGACAAAACCATACAACCCAATGATGATGTAAACAAATCGCAATCCTCAAATGATACTTTCCCTACAGGGATGCATATTGCTTGCTATAAAATGATTGTAGAAACTACCATCTCTGGAGTTGAAAAACTGAGAGATACTTTACAGCAAAAATCAGAAGCATTTAAAGATGTCGTAAAAATTGGACGTACTCATTTAATGGATGCCACACCTTTAACTGTTGGACAAGAATTTTCAGGATATACTTCTCAGTTAAATCACGGACTCAAAGCTTTAAAGAACACATTGGCACACCTTTCTGAATTGGCTTTAGGAGGAACGGCTGTTGGCACAGGATTAAATACGCCTAAAGGATATGATGTTCTCGTTGCTAAAAAAATAGCAGAATTTACAGGTTTACCATTTGTTACAGCTGAAAATAAATTTGAAGCTTTAGCTGCACATGATGCTTTAGTAGAATCGCATGGAGCCTTAAAACAATTGGCTGTTTCTTTAAACAAAATTGCCAATGACATTAGAATGATGGCTTCTGGCCCTCGTTCTGGTATTGGAGAATTAATTATTCCTGCCAATGAGCCTGGTAGCTCTATCATGCCTGGTAAAGTAAACCCCACACAAGCAGAAGCCTTAACTATGGTTTGTGCTCAAGTTATAGGTAATGATGTAGCAGTTACAATTGCTGGTACTCAAGGTCATTATGAACTTAATGTATTTAAACCTATTATGGCTAAAAATGTTTTAGAATCTGCTAGGTTGTTAGGTGATGCTTGTCTTTCATTTAATGATCATTGTGCAGAAGGTATTGAACCTAACAAAACTAGAATTGATGAATTGGTCAATAATTCTTTAATGTTAGTTACTGCTTTAAATACTAAAATTGGTTATTATAAAGCGGCAGCAATTGCAAATACCGCTCATAAAAACGGAACAACATTAAAAGAAGAAGCAATAAGACTAGGTCATGTAACTGCTGAGCAGTATGATGAATGGGTAAAACCTGAAAATATGACAAGTGGGCTAAAATAGTCCCCAACCCTACCCTTTGGGGAGGGAGTACTATTTGAATAAAAAATATTTATGGAATTTGACAGAACGGGCTTTATACTTTATGTAATTAACTACCAAGCTTGTGTAGATTTCTATAAAAATATGCTGGAATTAAAAGTAATGTTTTCTACTGAGAACCTGACTTGTTTTAAATTTGGAGAATCCTACTTAATGGTAGAATTGGATGATGAAAACCCAAATGAAACAAATTCTATTAGAACTAAGACTTGTTTACGTATGAATGTTAAAAATGTAAAAGCATTGGCTGATAAACTAATACAACAGCAAATCAAAGTAAACTATAAAGAACATGCTTGGGGAATCATTGCAAAATTTTATGACCCTGACGGAAATCTGTTAGCATTTAAAGACAGTGAAAAATTTGAAAAACAAATAATAAAATCTAAAAATTAAAAATAAATTTTATGTGTAACAATTTTAATAAAAAGTTTTTAGATGAAGCTGCTAAAGCTCTAGAAAATCAAGATTCGAAAAGTAATTTTTCAGATGCTGATTATATGAATGAAGCTGTAAAAGCAGCACTTAAAGGTATCATTGCTAATGAAGGAGGTCCTTTTGGTTGTGTGATTGTTAAAAATGGAGAAATTATTGGGCGAGGTAATAATAAAGTCACTTCTACCAACGATCCAACAGCACATGCAGAAATAACAGCTATACGAGAAGCTTGTAAACACTTAAACTCTTTTCAACTAGAAGGCTGTATTATTTACACTTCTTGCGAACCTTGCCCGATGTGTTTAGGTGCTATTTATTGGGCAAGACCTGAAAAAGTATATTTTGGTTGTAACCAACAAGATGCTGCTGATATTGGCTTTGATGATGAATTTATTTACAAAGAAATTGATTTAGACTATCAAAACCGTAGTATTCCTTTTGAACAACTCGCCCGAAATCAAGCTCTAGAACCCTTTAAAAAATGGCAAGAAAAAGAAGATAAAATAAAGTATTAGTACTTAAGTTGTTGGTGCAATTTCTGCTGACTGACATCCCACATTCTCCAAATAAAATGGTTGCCATTTCTTACATCATTGATATTTAACTCAGCTTTTCTATAATTATCATTGATATCATCAAAAGATATATGTCTTCCTATATTTCTTAAATCAAAATTAAGATTATTATACAAGAATGTATTGTTAATATAATCTACTATCATAAACTTATAACCAGTTAGGTGTAATGAGTTTACATCAATACTATTATATTGTAGCTTACAAAATGAATAATTTGAAAAAATACTTACAGGTATATCAATACCTTTCGCTTTATCCTCATTTTGAGAAAAAACATTAAAAGTCAAAAATAAACAAGCTAAAAAGAGTGTTTTTCGCATAACATTTAT
Organism: Flavobacteriaceae bacterium; assembly: GCA_027066745.1. Classification (GTDB taxonomy): domain Bacteria; phylum Bacteroidota; class Bacteroidia; order Flavobacteriales; family Flavobacteriaceae; genus Aureibaculum. The sequence continues at coordinate 1,220 of JAMONB010000418.1, read as the reverse complement.
TTGAAGTTATTTTCAAATATAATGAATTTTATAATAAAATATATTCTAGTACTCTCCTCCTTTACTCAATAATTCAATATTGGTAAGGTAATTTTCGTATTCAATAAGTTTAGACAAAGCATATTTGTCTTTTTTATATGGTTTAAATTGATTTTTTTTTCTTTTTTTTGGGCGTAACGATTCGTCCTCTGCGTCAAAATTATTCTCCATGTTTCTCTTTTGTTTGTATTGTTAGAATAACGTAAACAAAAGTGATTTTATTATAAACTTTAATTATAAATATCTTTCTTTTATAATATTAATATGATGTTTTAAATGACCAGAATTTACGTAACCAATAGCTCTCACAGTAATTTCATTGCCATCAATAGTTCCGATTTGCAATAATACTTCTTCAGAAAAATTTGCAAACATTACTGCTGTTGATTTTCGTACCATACTAAACTCTTCAATCAACTCATTAAAATCTCTTGTATTGCTATTCGCATTTTTCACATAATTATTCTCTTCAAAACCAGGTAAATCTGTTTTGTCTTTTCTTGCAAAACGTAAAGCCCTATACATAAAAATTCGTTCCGCATCAATAATATGCTCTAGTAACTCTTTTAATGTCCATTTTCCTTCCGCATAACTATACAAATACTTTTCTTCTGGTAAACCTTTAAAAAAAATCAATGCCTCATTAAAAGAACTTTGTAAATTTTCTACAACGCTTTTTGAGGTATCAGCTAAATCTATATACGTTTTATAAAACCTATTATACTCATCTTCTTTTATACTTTCCATTAATATAAATTTTGATTTATTAATACTGTAAAACTACCGAAAAAAATCTTCATAGTAATTCGACAAAATACTAATCTTCTATTTTAGAACCTCAAAGCCCCTTGACTTTCTCATAAAAAAAGGCTAGCTTCGTTATATTACTAGATATAAATCATTAAACCGTATTTATATCATTACGTTGGCAGTAATTTAAGAAAAGACACCAGACTTTAGACAAAAAAATGATAACAGAAGAAATACTAATAAATAAATGCAAACAATTTGCTGAAAAAGCAAATGTTTTAGAAGAAAAAGCTTTTAATGATGTCATGTATAGAGAAAATGGATTTAATACAGATTTCAATCAATTGTTTGAAACATATTGTTATGGAAAACAAAATCGCACTATTTCAGGATTAAATTTTAGAAAACCAGCACGTTATTCTTCAATAAAA
>JAMONB010000417.1 GCA_027066745.1 Flavobacteriaceae bacterium | reverse complement strand
CGCTGGTGCCAAAAAGTTTAGTTTTAGTTGACCTTTTTCAACTTTAGCCGTTTGAGAGTTTGCTAAAAAAGTAAAAAACATAAACACAAAAATTAGATTGTTTTTCATTCATGAATTATTTTAGAGTTGACAAACCTAAAACTCAAAAAGTATGCCATATAAAAATCAAATGGTCTTATCCTTAATTTTCAAATCTATCAATTTTCCTGTATGAATATCAAAAACCCAACTGTGAATTTTTAAACCTCTATTTTTAACTGCTTTTTGCACAACATCAGTTTTTATCAAGTTTAGATACTGTTCTTGTACATTCAATTCTACCAACCTATTGTATTTTTCTTTTTTATTTTCGATAGCATTCAATTCTTTTTGATGGTTTTTAATTACATTTTTAATGTTTTTTAACCATGGATTTAAAGCTCCTGTGTCTTCAAACTCCATCGCCGCTTTAACACCTCCACAAGCATAATGACCACAGACAACAATATGCTTTACTTTTAAAGTATCTACAGCATAGTGTATAACAGACATTACATTTAAATCATTACTACTCACCATATTAGCAATATTTCTGTGTACAAAAACATCACCTGTATCCAACCCCATCATCTCTTTAGTGGTAACTCTACTGTCTGAACAACCTATATATAGCATATCTGGATTTTGTCCTTTCCCTAAATTTTTAAAATAATTGGCATCAATTGCTAACTGCTCATCAATCCACTTCTTATTATTTTTAAATATTTTTTTTATTTCCATAAATAGTCACTTCATTCAACCGTACAACAAATCTAATCAATTCCATTTATTTCAACTCTTAATTTCAATACGACATTATAAAATTATAATTGGTATAAATAAGAAATATTCAGATTTATAGATCCAATAGAGAGAATTCGTTTATTTTTGTATAAAACAAAAAAGAGATCATGTACGGAAATATCAAACAACATTTACAAGAAGAACTCAACACTATAAAAAGTGCTGGTTTATACAAATCTGAACGTATCATCACTTCTTCACAAGATGCTATAATAAAAATTTCTACTGGTGAAGAGGTTATAAATTTTTGTGCTAATAATTATCTTGGATTATCTAATAACTCTGAAGTAATTCAAGCTGCAAAAGACGCTATGGATACACATGGTTTTGGAATGTCATCTGTTCGGTTTATTTGCGGAACACAAGATATCCATAAAGAATTAGAGCAAAAAATAGCTAATTTTTATGGTTTTGAAGATACCATACTTTATGCTGCTGCTTTTGATGCTAATGGTGGTGTTTTTGAACCTTTATTAACTAAAGAAGATGCTATTATTTCTGATTCATTAAACCACGCATCAATCATTGATGGTGTACGTTTGTGTAAAGCTGCTCGTTACCGCTATCAAAATAATGATATGGGTGAGTTAGAAACTCAATTAATTGAAGCAAATAAAAACAAACACCGCTTTAAAATTATTGTTACCGATGGTGTATTTTCAATGGATGGTATTGTAGCTAGCTTAGACAAAATATGTGATTTGGCTGATAAATATGATGCCTTAGTTATGGTTGATGAATGCCATGCTGCTGGTTTTATAGGTAAAACAGGAAGAGGAACGTTAGAATTAAAAAATGTACTCGATAGAGTTGATATCGTTACCGGAACTCTAGGAAAAGCTTTGGGTGGTGCCATGGGAGGTTATACCACAGCAAAAAAAGAAATTATTGAAATTTTACGTCAACGGTCTAGACCATATTTATTTTCAAATTCATTAGCTCCTGCTATTGTTGGTGCCTCTTTAAAGGTGTTTGATTTGTTAGAAAATGACACTTCGTTACGTGATAAATTAGAATGGAATACTAACTATTTCCGTAAGCAAATGGAAGATGCGGGCTTTGATCTTGTTGGAGCAGATGCTGCAATTGTACCTGTAATGTTGTACGATGCAAAACTATCTCAAGACATGGCAAATGCATTGTTAGAAGAAGGTATTTATGTTATCGGGTTCTTTTTCCCTGTAGTCCCTAAGGATAAAGCAAGGATTAGAGTGCAACTTTCTGCGGCACACACCAAAGAACATTTAGATAAAGCAATTGCTGCATTTACAAAGGTTGGAAAACAATTAAATGTCATTCCTGCATAAGCAATAATCTCATCAATTATAAGTACATTTGCTTACTATGAGTACAATTAGAATCACCAAACATTTCGATTTTGAAACCGCACATGCCTTATATGGCTATGATGGTAAATGTAAAAATATTCACGGTCATAGTTATCAACTTTATGTTACTATAATTGGCTCACCTATCAACGATGAAAATCATGTAAAAAATGGAATGGTTTTAGATTTTGGCGACTTAAAACGCATTGTGAAATCGGAAATTGTAACTGTTTTTGACCATGCGACTGTATTGAATAAAAATTCACCTCATGCAACATTGGCTGAAAAAATTAAACCTCATTCACCCAAAGTTTTGTTAGTCAACTATCAACCTACTAGTGAAAATATGCTCATAGATTTTGCTGAAAAAATTAGTGAACATTTACCAAATTCTGTTAAATTACATTCACTAAAACTTCATGAAACTAATAATTCTTATGCTGAATGGTTTGCCTCAGACCAATCCATTCTCTCTACCCTCTCCGAAGGGTAAAGGACTAATTCTTAGCCTTGATTTTAAAATTTAGATTTAAAATCTAAAATGCTTAATCCATTTTAACTATTTTTGAAGTCAATTCACCTAGATGAATATCGAATTATCTCAATATAAAAAAATATACTTTGCCTCTGACCAGCATTTTGGTATCCCCAATCCTAAAAAAAGCTTGGTTCGTGAAAAAAAGTTTGTACAATGGCTAGATACTGTCAAGCAAGATGCTGAAGCAATTTTTTTATTGGGTGATTTATTTGATTGTTGGTATGAATATAAATCCGTTGTTCCAAAAGGATTTGTACGTGTATTAGGTAAATTAGCCGAAATTAGTGATTGTGGAATTCCCATTCATTTTTTTGTAGGAAATCATGATTTATGGATGCTTGATTATTTTGAAAAAGAGTTGAATATTCCTGTGCATTATAAACCATTAGAATTGACAGTAAATAACACCTCGTTTTTAATTGGTCATGGTGATGGCTTAGGTCCAAATGACAAGGGTTATAAACGTATGAAAAAAGTGTTTACCAACCCTTTTTCTAAATGGTTATACCGATGGGTTCATCCTGATTGGGGATTGCGTTTTGCACAATACCTATCCACAAAAAATAAATTAATTTCTGGAGATGAAGATGTTGTCTTTCTTGGGGATGATAACGAATGGTTAGTACAATATGCGAAGCGAAAACTAGAAACAAAACACTGTGATTACTTCATCTTTGGCCATCGTCATTTACCAATGGAAATTGAAGTGGGTAAACAAAGTAAATACATCAATATTGGTGACTGGATCTCTTATTTTACCTATGGAGTCTTTGATGGAGAGAAAATGGAGCTGAAAGAATATAATCCCATCACTAATCTTTCTAAAGAAATTAAAAAATAACTATCGAAATATTTTTAACGTGGCAAAAACCAAAACAACCTTTTTCTGTCAAAATTGTGGCACACAATACGCCAAATGGATCGGTAAATGTACTGCTTGTAATGAGTGGAATACCATTGTTGAAGAAATCGTTCAAAAAGAAGATAAAAGGGAATGGAAACAAAGTAAGTCTTCTAAGAAAATTGCCAAACCTCTTAAAATTACTGACATTGCTATCAATGAAGAAGACCGTATTGATACTAAAAACAATGAACTTAATAGAGTTTTGGGAGGTGGACTGGTAAAAGGATCAGTAACTTTATTAGGCGGTGAACCTGGTATTGGTAAATCGACCTTAATTTTACAAATTGCCTTAAGTATTGATAAAAAAGTACTCTATGTTTCTGGTGAAGAAAGTCAATCTCAAATTAAAATGCGAGCAGAACGTTTATCAAATACCAATGCAGAATGTTTAATTTTAACAGAAACTAAAACTCAGAATATCTTCAAAAGTATTGAAGAAACACAACCTGATATGGTTGTGATAGATTCTATTCAAACCCTGCACACTGATTATATTGAGGCGTCTCCTGGTAGTATCTCTCAAATACGTGAAACCTCAGCCGAATTGATAAAATTTGCCAAAGAAACTGCTACGCCAGTATTATTGATTGGTCATATTACCAAAGAAGGTGCTATTGCTGGACCTAAGATTTTAGAGCATATGGTAGATGTTGTTTTACAGTTTGAAGGTGATAGAAATCATACCTATCGTATTTTAAGAGCTCAAAAAAATAGATTTGGTTCTACAGCAGAATTAGGTATTTACGAAATGTTAAGTAGTGGTTTACGAGAAGTTGATAACCCTTCAGAAATACTAATTTCAGAAAAAGATAGTTCTTTAAGCGGTACAGCCATTGGGGCAACTTTAGAAGGTATGCGACCTTTAATGATTGAAGTACAAGCTTTAGTCAGTACTGCTGTTTATGGTACACCTCAACGTTCAACCACAGGTTACAACACCAAAAGGTTAAATATGATTTTGGCTGTTTTAGAAAAACGAGCAGGGTTTAGATTGGGTGCTAAAGATGTTTTTTTAAATATTGCTGGTGGTATTTCTGTAGATGATCCTGCTATTGATTTAGCAGTTGTCACTGCTATTTTATCCTCTAACGAGGATGAACCTATTCCGCAAGACTATTGTTTTGCTGCTGAAGTTGGTTTGGCGGGTGAAATTAGACCTGTAAATCGTATAGAACAACGGATTTTAGAAGCTGAAAAACTAGGGTTTAAAAAAATAATTGTATCAAAATACAATAAAATTCCTTCTAAAAAATACGGTATAAGAGTGGTTTTAGTTTCTAAAATTGAAGAGGTGTTTCAAGAACTGTTTTAGGTTATTCTTCTTTGGTATTTTCAATTTCCCAACCATCATAATAACCATTACAACTTGTTGATAATAACCCTAAAATTTTTGTTACTTCATTAATATAATCTGGATTAAAATTGTCTTCACGTGAAAATTGAACTTCAAAAAGTTGATTCTTATCTTTATTAAATTTTAGTGAATCTACTTTAAAATTTAATACCTTAATCTTTTTAAGGAATTTCTGTCTTCTCTTTTCTTTTTTAAAAGATGCCCAGTGTGTAACTTTTCTTTTTTTAGAGAAATCTAATCCCTTATAAAACAGCTGATTTAAATATTCTTGATTTGCAAAAAAGCTATCAGAAATATCTTTAGGGTAAAGTACTTCACTAAAATACTTCCACCTTTTATCTCTTTGAATATACAAGTAATTGTTATGTTTTGGAGATTTATCCTGAAACAACTTGTTAATGTCTTTTCTAAGATTTGTAGTATCTTTTACATAATAAACATCAAAACCTGAACATTGATAGGTTAAAATTCCAACCAATCTATTTTTTGTCGATTGATCAATTACACTTGCTGCAGCATCCGAAAAGGTGTATATTTCTTCGAGTCCATCTACTTTAGGTGCTCCATTTTTAAAACACTTTTTAGTATTACTCCCAACAATTAAAAGGTTTTTGTAAGTCGGTTTTGACTGTACATATCTAAAATTAGTAGTAATCGCCATAATCCCCTTTTCTTTTTCAGCAAGAAAACTATCCCAATCATCTTCTTGGGCAGTGACAACAACACTTCCTAAAAATAAAACTATAAAACTATACTTGAAATATTGAAATGTATTTGACAAAATAATTGAATTAATTTCTAGTTTAACAATCAAAAACTATGCCTGAAAATAAAATCCTGTAAAATGCATTACATCTTACAGGATTTACTTATTTCAATAACATCTATAAACGTTTTATACAAAACTATTATAATCTCTAATTAAGTACTTCAGTTCGTCCCCTATATCATCGGCCTCACCTTCAGTAATTTTACCATCTCTTTTATCTTTTCTTACTTCGCCTAAAAAATCGTCTAATTGTTCATAATACGATTTATAAGACCGTTCTTTATCATGTTCTTTTAATAAATCAGGAGTCAAAACTCTATTATTTTTAACACTTTCTTCTAGTTCAGTATACTTAGCATTTAACGCATCAATATCAACTTTTTCAGCATACACCATATCAACTATTTCTTCTGCTAAACCCAAATCTTTTTTTGAAGCAATAAGTACTTCCTTTAAAGGATGATCTTTTAACAATTCCATTTCTGCAGCATCAGTAAAAGGTCTCATTATTTTATACCCTTCAGATCTTTTGGCATAAAAATCAGTAATCCCTTTTTCAATACTATCGACATATTCTATTCCTTTAGCCCAATCATCATCTTTAAAATCTTCATTATCATAATATTCCTTTAAATCTTCATATGCTTTTTTTGTATTACTTAAAGCATCAGATGCAGCTTTAATAGCTGCTACAGTTTTATCTTTGATTTCAGAGGGTAAATTATTTCCAGGCTTTAACAACAGTATTCCATCGCGGTTTCTATCTATTTTAGGCACACTACCAATAAAAGCTGTTGGCATAAAAAAAGATGGTTTTCTTTTTTTAGTAACCATTGTTTTCATTTGTCCAAATTCTCCTGATGCTCTATCCATCTTTTCACCAGCTTCATTCATATAGTCAATCATCGCATTGCTATATGCTATTATATTTCCTGATTTTTCAGCATCTCCACTGATAGAATCTACTGCGTCTTTTGCCTTATCACTTAATTTGCCACAACTTACTGTCATGGCTACAAGTAGTATTAAAATTTTATATTTCATATTAAATTGGTTTTGGTTTATTGTTAGATGTAAAGATATATAATAAATTTTGTAACTTGATAACCATTATATATTCGCAGTCATATGTTTTATATCTGTCGCTATTTCTTCTTTATTCGGTTTATTACACTCCCTTGTCTACTGTTTTTTGTATTACCTATTAACGCTCAAATAAATACGAATATTGTTAAAGGCACTTTAATCGATTATAAAACTCAAAAACCTCTCTCAGGTGCGAAAGTGTTTTTTATTGGAACGGAACATGTACAATTTACAAATATTGAAGGAAAATTCTTGCTAAATAACATCCCAACAGGTAATCAAATCTTAAAAATTAGTCTTACTGATTATGAAACTAAGAATTATCCGATAGAGCTTACTAAAAATGAAACCATAACTCTCGGAACCATCTATCTTGTTAATGATTCTACTGTTTTGGATGAAATTGGACAAATAGAGTGGAATGACAATCCTTTTGATAACAATTCAACTTATTTATCAACGTCAAGAGATGTTTTTTCAAAACGTGTTGCTTTCGATTTTAGTCAAACCTTTTTTAGTATTCGTGGTTATGATGCAACAGCTACTGAGATGATGATTAACGGAATAAACATGAATAGCCTTTTTGATGGCAGACCTCAATGGAAAAGTTGGGTCGGTTTGAATGATATTACTCGCCATAAAACGTTAACTCAAGGGCTTTCTGTTTCTACAACTACATTTGGAAATCTCTTAGGTACTGCTAATATCAACACCAGAGCTTCAGAAATGCGTCCAGGGTTTCGGATTTCTAGCTCTTATTCTAATAAAAATTACACGGGTAGTACTATGGCTACTTATAATTCTGGATTGCAAAAAAACGGATTTGCATATAGCATTTCTGCTTCTAGAAGATGGGGAAATGAAGGTTATGTTAATGCTACTTTATATGATGCTTTTAGTCTTTTAGCTGCTGTAGAATATAATCTAAACGAAAAAAACAGTGTAAATGCTACGGCAATTTATGCACCAAGCAGAAGCGGACAAACAACAGCGATTACTGAACATGCCTTTAATGAATTTGGGGCCAAATACAACCCTTATTGGGGATGGCAAGAAGGTGAAAAGAGAAATTCTAGCATCAAAAAATTTGAAATGCCTATTTTTATATTGAGTCATTTTTATGCAACCGAAAACACCTCTTTAACAACAACTCTTGCTTATCAATTCGGAAAACAAAGTACTAGCCGCTTAGATTATATAGATGCCCCAAACCCGTATCCAAATTATTGGAAATACCTACCAGTAATTAATGAAAACCCACAAATTAATTGGATAAACCTCTACGAAACGAACTTAAATACAGCTAATATTAATGATGCTGGAGCTGCTAAATATTTTATTTATGATAATATAAAAGAAAATAAAACGATGACAATAAATTCTGTTTTTAATACCAAAATAAGCCCTCATGTCAATTTGGATGTTGGATTAACTTTTAAAGGTTTTAAATCGGATAATTATGCAGCACCAAAAGATTTATTGGGGTCATCCTATTATATAGATGTCAATCCTTTTAATTTGATTGATGGAAAACCTGCTGAAAATGATGTTTTAGGATTTAATCAAAAAAGAATAGATGATCGAATTAAATACAGTTTTGATCTCAATGCAAATCTACTCAACGCATTTACACAATTTCGATTTCAAACTAATAATTTTGACTTTTTTATTGCTGGAAATTACACCAATACTAGCTATCACCGCAATGGAAAATTTTTGAACCAATCGTTTGAAAACAACTCTTTGGGTAAAAGTAAAAAACTAAATTTCAATACCTTTGGTTTTAAAGGCGGAGCCAACTATAGCTTCTCTCCAGTTCATCAAGTCCAATTAAACTTAGCTTATTTAAACAAAGCTCCAACGCTAAAAAACACATTTATAAATTCTAGAGAAAATAATGCTTTAGTTCCAAACCTAAAACCTGAAATAATAAGCTCTGCTGAAGTAAATTACCTCATAAGCTCTGAAAAAATTAAAGGGAGGTTAAGTACATACATTACAGAATTTAAAGAAGGTACAACTGTTAATTCTTTTTTTGCTGAAATTGGATCTGGTGCAGATTTTTTTCAAGAAGTGGTCACTAATATTGACAAAAGACATTTAGGCATAGAATTAGGTGTAGAATATAAAATTACCTCCAACTTTAATACCTCTGCGGTCATTTCTTTTGGACAACATACCTACACCAATAACGCAAATGTTGGTGTTAATTTTGATACTGCTGAGTTTAGTCAAAACCAAATCAATACCACCGGTTTTAAGAATCTAGGTGAAACAGCTATCAAAAATTACAAAGTTGCAAATGGGCCTCAACAAGCTTATTCTTTAGGGTTTGAATATAAAAATCTACATCATTGGTCAATCAATGCTTCGGGTAATTATTTTTCAAATGGTTATTTGGCTATTTCTACTATCAGCCGTACCTCTAGTTTTTTTAATAACCCAAATGATTTTGGTCAGCCATTTCAAAACATTGACCTTGATTTGACGAGGAAGTTATTAAAACAAGAAAAATTTGATCCCTATTTTTTAGTAGATTTTTCTGCAAGAAAATCTTGGTGGATAAAAGGTACAACCATTAAAGTTGTTGCCAGTATTCATAACCTATTCGATAAAACCTATAAATCTGGTGGTTACGAACAGTCTCGAACAGCAAACTATGGAGCTTTGGTTGCTGACACAGCAAATGGTAATCTGCAACGAAATTTCGGCCCAAAATACTGGATTGGTTTCGGTAGAACCTATTTTATAAACCTAGCGTTTAGCTTTAAAAAAAGGAAATCCTCAAAAGAGGTGTTATTTAATAAATAAATATTAAATCTATGAAAACGACTATTCAATATTTAGTCTCATTACTTCTATTTGTTAGTGTTTTCTATTCGTGTGTGTATGATGATGATTATGAAATTCCGAATATTGAGAACTGCAATGAAGTCGCTATTCCTGTTACAAAAACAATTCAAGAAATTTACGATACCTCAACCAGTGCTGTTACACAATATTCTAACTCTGACGTACTTGAAGCCTATGTGACTTCAAACGATCAAGCAGGTAACTTTTTTAAACGTTTACATTTTCAAACTTTAGACGGTTCTCGTGGGTTTAGTATTCCTGTTGATGTGTCTGATTTGTACACCATATTCAATCCTGGTAGAAAAGTGTACATTCAACTTCAAAACAGTTATACGCAATTGCATTTTGACGGATTAGAAATCGGAAATTATTTCTTTGATGAAGCCACTCAATTAGAATCTATTGGTAAAATTCCTGCAACTAATTTTAAAAATATCATTATTAAAACTTGTGAAGTTATTGAAGAAGAAGAATTGGTCAATAAAATTGCTTTAAACCAAATTACAGACGCTCACCTCAACACTTTAATCGAGTTAAAAGATGTTCAATTTGAAGATGCAGCTTTAGGTAAAACCTTATATGATGTCAATAATGATACTGGAGGAGCCACCAATTATACCCTAGAAGACATTTCAGAAACTTCTATAAATATAAGAACGAGTGCCTTTGCTAATTTCGGACCAACAGAGGTTCCCAATGGCAATGGAACTATTCGTGGCGTATTGACAAAGTTTAGAAATACCTATCAGGTATTAACAAGGTCTTTAGATGATATCAATCTAAACGGAGAGAGAAAACGTATCGGTTTTGCAGAAAATATTAGTGGTACAAAAATCGCTATTTCTAAAATAAGAGCCTTATTTACAGGTACAGATACTCAAATTTTAGACGACGTATTCATTCAGGGTGTAATTACCATGTCTGGGATAGATCATAATAATATGACCGATAGAAATGCTTTTATTCAAGATGATTCAGGTGCGATTGCTTTACGTTTTTCATCAGCAACCTCAGTCAGAAGAGGAAATAAAGTCAAAATCAACCTTAAAGATGTGGTTTTAGGAAATCTAAGAGGGTTACTACAAGCCAATATTGTACAGTATAAAAATGTATTATTTGTCGATGATAATGTTCCTTTACCAAACCCGAAATTAATTACAATAGCAGAACTAAATACTGGAAATTTTGAAGCTCAATTAGTCGCATTTAATACGGTACAGTTTGAAGAAGAAAATGGTGTCTATAAGGGCAACAAGCCCTTAACAGATTGTTCTGATACTGTTGCTGTACTCACAGCTAATTCTGCTACTTTTGCAAAAGATACTTACCCAACTGGTAACGGAAAAATTATTGGTATTGCCTCAGAATATGATCAGCCTGTCCTTTTGATAAGAGATACGAATGACACCTCTGAAATGACTCAAAGCAGGTGTGAACCTATGGGCGATTTAACCAATCAAATCTTCTTTTCAGAATTGGCTGATCCTAATAATAATACCAAAGCTCGGTTTATAGAACTTTACAATGCCAGCGGTAAAAATGTTGACCTAACGGGATGGACAATTAGAAGATATACCAACGATAATACGACAAGTACTGCATCAATAGATTTGACGGGAAGTTCTCTTAGTATAGATCAAGCTTTTGTTATTGCTGTCAACTCAATTGAATTTCAAACTGTTTTTGGTTTTAAGCCAGATTTGGTAGGGTCTGCAAATGGACCAGCAGGGTCAAATGGTGATGATACTATGGTGTTGGTTAATCCAAATGGAATGATTATCGATATTTTTGGTGTTATTGGTGAAGATGGATCAGGCACAAACCATGAATTTGAAGACGGAAGAGCCTTGAGAAACATTGCTATTACACAAAGTAATTCTGTTTATACCTTTAGTGAATGGCAAATTTGGAATGATACAGGCAATTCTGGAACAACAAATGCTCCTCAAAATGCTCCAGATGATTTTACACCAGGAGTTAGGTGAAATTTCATTTTTAAAATGAGAGAAATATGTCATTCCTGCGTAGGCAGGAATCCAGATCCAATGTTTTTAAAACTTTATAATATTTGAATTATAGTTAGTCTTACAAATTTTTATGTAATTTGTAGAATATATAATTATACGTATGAACCCACCAAAAATTATAAAAATAGCCAATAAAAAACTAATAGGCATTAGTATTCAAACATCACTATCTAAAAATAGTACCTTAGCATTATGGCAACAATTTAAACCGCTAATAAATAATGTAAAAAATAGGTCAAATACTGATTTCTATTCCATTCAGGTTTATGAAAATGACCTTGACCTGCGAAAGTTTACTCCAAAAACAACATTTGAAAAATGGGCAGCAATTGAGGTTGAAAATTTTGAAAACATCCCTGATAATTTAACTAAATTTAACCTTTCTGGAGGTTTGTATGCTATATTTATCCATAAAGGAAAGCCAGAAGAGTTTCATAATACTGCTGCATATATTTATGGAGAATGGATTCCAAATTCAAAATACACACTAGATAACCGTCCCCATTTTGAAATACTATCTGAAAATTACAATCCAAATGACCCAAATACTGAAGAAGAAGTTTGGATTCCTATTAAAACATAAATTGTTAAAATAAACACTCACGTTCTTATACTGTGAAGTGTCAGACCCAAGTCTCTTTTTTCCTGTTTCCTGTTTCCTGTTTCCTGTTTCCTGTTTCCTGTTTCCTGTTTCCTGTTTCCTGTTTCCTGTTTCCTGTTTCCTGTTTCTAAAAGTATTGCCTTTTTACACCATATCTAACACAAAATTTAAGAAATTCTTATGATTAATGTGATTTAGTTCATAAAGGTTTTCTTTATTAAAAAACTTCTTTATAAATTTGCCTCTATATAACTCATAATAAGAGATACTATTTATGGCACACACTTTTCACATCCCAGTAATGGGACTTGGCTTTACCATGGACTCACCTATAAAAGTAGCAAAATATGGAATTGATTCTGTGGTTTCTATTGCAGATGATTTGCTAATTGAGCAAATGAGAGAAGCTTATTGTAAAAATCTAAAACTTCCTTTTGAAGCTATTACTAGAAAAATGGATGATTTTCATGCAAATAGAATCACTACCTATTTGAATTTTGTGAATGATTTGACAAACGAAGCTTTTGAAGAGTTGAAAAAATCTTTGTTAGAGAAAGGTTCTGAACTTCAAAAATATATAGACCTGTTGCCTGATGTGTCTGACATCAAACAAAAATTTATTGAGTTTCAAAAAGATAATGTTGATGTAAATAAAATCAAAGATTGGCTTAAAGACAACCTAACTGTTGGTAAAATTGATGTAAATATCATGACCAAATTAGACAAGCCTAATTATATTGGTAAAGAGCAATTACCACAAGAATTTAACGATGCCCATGCCGCATTAAGAGGTTTTGCGAATAGTAATTTAGATTCTTCTATTGTATTATCTGCAGGTTTAAACCCTAGACTTTATGGGTATTTTGAAAAATTTGAAGATTTCTACCCTGATGCCAATGACTATTTAAAAAAGAAAATTGTAATTAAAGTTAGTGATTATAGGTCGGCATTAATTCAAGGTAAATTCTTTGCTAAAAAAGGATTGTGGGTTTCAGAATATAGAATTGAATCTGGCTTAAATTGTGGTGGGCATGCTTTTGCAACAGATGGACATTTATTAGGTCTTATCTTAGAAGAGTTTAATAAAGGTAAGGAAGATTTAATAACAACCACTCATGAGTTATTTGTCAATGCTTTAAAAGATAAAAAGAGAACTGTACCCAATAAAATATTACCTATTAAATTAACTGTTCAGGGTGGTGTTGGCACACATGAAGAACATCAGTTTTTATTAGACCATTATAAAGTTGATTCTGTAGGTTGGGGTTCACCATTTTTATTAGTTCCAGAAGCTACAACCGTAGATAAAGACACAAGAAATCGTTTGGCTGAAGCGAAAGAAAAAGATTTATATTTAAGTAATATATCTCCTTTCGGAATTCCCTTTAACAGTTTGAAAATTGAAGGAAAAGAAATTTCAAAATTGCCTCCTTTTAAAGGAACACCTGGAAGTTCTTGTCCTAAAAAAATTCTAATTTCAAATACTGAATTTACAGACAAGCCTATTTGTACAGCTTCAAGTAAATATATGAAACTAAAGATTGCTCAAATAGAGACATTGAATTTAAATGATGAGCAGTATAAAAAACAATACGACAATATTGTGGCAAAAGCATGTCTTTGTATTGGTTTGGGAACTTCGTCATTAAAAGATTTAGGTGTAGATTTATACAAACAAATTACTACTATTTGTCCTGGACCAAATTTGGCATACTTTTCAACCATTACTTCATTAAAAAATATGGTAGGTCATATTTACGGAAAAGAAGATGCTACTGTTAAAGTTAGAGAGGATAGGCCTAACGTGTTTATCAAAGAGCTTTCTATTTACACTAACTTTTTAAAGAATAAATTAGAAAATCAAACATTACCTGTAAATAAAAAGGATGAAAAATATTATAAAACCTTTGTAGAAAACATCAATAATGGTATTGAGTATTATAAAGATTTATTCAATAATATGGTTGAAGGTTTTGAAAACTCAAAAAATAATATCCTTAAAGAATTAGATTATTATAGCAATTTGATTAATGGCTTTGAATTACCTGTAGTACCTGTAATAGTTGAAGTTGATAAGTAAAGAACTTAGAATATTGAACTAGAGACACGAAAGGGGAAGTCCAAATAGTTTCATATCAATAATTCCTCATTAATTTCTAATTCTACATACACTGGAAGATGATCGCTAAATCCGCCTTGATGCCATTTGCCAATATAGGTTCTAAATGGATTTCCTTTTAATTTCCCTTTATGACCAATTAAAAATTGTTCATCAAAAATAGTAGCATTTTTAAATTGGAAATCTGATCCCTTTTTAAAATTTTTATTTAATATAATTTGATCAAAGAGTAACCACTTTTTTTCATAAGTAAGCGAACCAAACCCTTTATCAAAAATAGATTCATAAGGATTGAAAAATTCTGGTGTTACTAAATGTTTTTTTATTGAACTATTGGTTGGACCGTCATTAAAATCACCCATTATAATAATATTGGGATTTGATGTTTCTTCTTTAATTTTAAAAATAATAGAATGCACCAATTCAGCAGCTTTAATTCGCTTTAGTTCAGTTTGACCTCTACCTTGTCGTCTTGAAGGCCAATGATTAACCATAAAATAAACCAATTTACCTTTTAACTTTCCTTTTACCAGTAAAACATCTCTAGTAAAATCTCTTTCTCCTTCTTCATCATAGATAAGTAATGGGAATGATTCTGAATGCAACAATTCGAATACTTTTTTACGATACAACAATGCCACTTCAATTCCTCTTTCATCAGGTGAGTCAAAATGAACAATATCATAATCACTATATTTTAAATTCTCATTATTGATTAAATCTAAAACAACTTGTTTATTTTCAACCTCAGCCAATCCAATAATCGCTGGAGGAAAACCAGATTCTTTTACCCCTATTTGTGAGATAACAGAACTTATTTTTTTAATTTTTCTCTGATAACGTTTAACATCCCATTTTTTTTTTCCTTCTGGCGTAAAATCATCATCTTTTGTGTCTGGGTCATTATAAATATCAAATAAATTCTCAACATTATAAAAAGCTATGGTATAATTGTTATTTGAATTGTTATTTTCTTTCAAAGTATCGTGATTTGAGGCTTCTAAAGTACAAAATTCAAGATAAAAGGTTATTATAAAGAAGTTTTAACGCTATTGATATATAATAATAAAATACTAAACAGTATTTTATTATTATAAGTGGTTAAATATCAACAAAATACAATTATTGTTCTTTAAAAAAATAACCAAGTAGTATTTAAAGGGTAAAAATCAATAAATAGTAAAAACAAGCAAGTTTCTAATTGTTATCTTTGCAACATGATTGAAAAAAAGAATTTAGATTTTGAAAAAACAGTACTTGTTGGTATTATCAATCAAGAACAAAATACTGAAAAATCTGAAGAGTATCTAGATGAGTTAGAATTTTTGACTTTTACAGCTGGTGGTGAAGTATTTAAACGTTTTACTCAAAAAGTTGATAAACCCAATCCAAAAACATTTATCGGTACGGGTAAAATAGAAGAAATACGTGAATATATTGAAGCGAATGATATCAGTTCTGTTATTTTTGATGATGAATTAACACCTGGACAACAAAAGAATATTGAGAAAATTTTAGAATGTAAAATCTTAGATAGAACAACCTTAATTCTTGATATTTTTGCACAAAGAGCACAAACAAGTTATGCCAGAACTCAAGTAGAACTCGCTCAATATCAATATTTATTACCACGTTTAACTGGTTTGTGGACGCATCTTGAAAGACAACGTGGTGGTATTGGTATGCGTGGGCCTGGTGAAACTGAAATTGAGACAGACAGGCGTATTGTACGTGATAAAATAGCCTTGCTTAGAAAGAAAATTAAAACCATAGATAGGCAAATGTCAGTACAGCGTGGCAATAGAGGTAAAATGGTTAGAGTTGCCATAATCGGATATACAAATGTTGGTAAGTCTACTTTAATGAATGTTGTAAGCAAAAGCAAGGTTTTTGCTGAAAACAAGCTATTTGCAACCTTAGATACTACAGTTAGGAAAGTAGTGATTAAAAACCTTCCATTTTTACTGTCAGATACTGTTGGTTTTATTAGAAAACTCCCTACACAATTGGTAGAGTCTTTTAAATCTACTTTAGATGAGGTTAGAGAGGCCGATTTACTCTTACATGTAGTTGATATTTCGCATCAAAATTTTGAAGAACATATTGATTCAGTAAACAAAATTCTAGACGAAATTAAATGTACAGGAAAGCCAACAATCATGGTTTTTAATAAAATTGATCGCTATACCTTTGAAACTATTGATGATGACGATTTAGTTACAGAAAGAACAAAGGCACATTATACCTTAGACGATTGGAAGAAAACGTGGATGGGACAACTAGACGAAGACTGCCTGTTTATTTCTGCTTTAAATAAAGAAAATTTAGAGGAGTTTAAAGATATGATCTTTGAAGCCGTAAAGAAAATTCATATCACTCGATTTCCGTACAATGACTTCTTGTATCAGGAGTATGAAGACCCTTCTTAAAGTTGAAAATTTAATGATTTACTCCTCCAACTTTAAAATTTGAGTAGTACGCTCTCTAGTGATTCTGCATAATTCTGCATTATCGATTAACGATTGTCCGTAAGTAGGTATCATTTCTTTAATGGTATTTTGCCATGCTTCAGTTTCTAAAAATGTAGGAAAACATTGTTTTAGTACATCTAACATAATACTAACTGAAGTTGATGCTCCTGGAGAAGCTCCTAATAAACATGCTAAAGTTCCTTCTTTATCTTTTACTATTTCTGTACCAAATTGTAAAACGCCACCTTCTTCTTCGTCTTTTTTAATAATCTGAACACGTTGACCTGCAATGGCCAGTTCCCAGTCTTCAAATTTAGCCTCAGGATAATAGGCTTGTAAGGCTTCAAACCGATCTTCTGGTGATTGCATTACCTGTTCTACCAAATACTTAGTCAATTTATAATTGTGAAGACCTACAGAAAGCATAGGCCAAATATTATGAACTTCTAAAGATAAAGGCAAATCTAAATATGAACCATTCTTTAAAAATTTTGTAGAAAACCCTGCGTAAGGACCAAATAATAATGCTTTTTCACCTTGAATCATTCTCGTGTCTAGATGTGGAACAGACATTGGTGGAGAACCTGTTGCTGCTTTGCCATAAACTTTGGCTTCATGTTGAGCAATCACTTCTTTGTTTGTGCATTTTAACCATTGGCCACTTATTGGGAAACCACCATAGCCTCTTCCTTCTGGAATATCTGTTTTCTCTAATAAGGTCATTGCTCCTCCACCTGCACCAATAAACAAGAAATCTGCTGTAATAACATATTCCTTTTTATCGTCTAAATCTTCAATTTCTATTTTCCAAGTTTTATTGTGTTGTTTGGTAATGTCTTGTATTTCTTGTCCTAAATGTATGCTAACGCCATCCAGAGTTTCTAAATACTCAATCATACCTCTAGTTATTGCTCCAAAATTAACATCAGTACCTATAGCCATACGTGTTACAGCTATTTTTTCTTTTCTACTTCTTTCTTTCATCATCAAAGGAATCCATCCAGAAATTTCATCATAATCTTCAGAGAAAACCATGTCTTCAAACATGGCATACTTTGTTAAAGCTTGATATCTTTTTTTTAAAAATGAACTGTTTTCATTACCCCAAACAAAACTCATATGGTCAATATCATTGATAAAAGGGGTTTTATTAGGAAACGTATTTTGCTGTTTTAAATAAGCCCAAAATTGTTTAGATACTTCAAAAGATTGACTGATTCGTAAGGCTTTTGAAATATCGATACTTCCGTCTTCTAATTCTGGTGTATAATTCAATTCACAAAAGGCAGAATGACCAGTACCTGCATTATTCCAAGCATCAGAGCTTTCTGCTCCAATTTTATCTAAGCGTTCATAAATATCAATCTGTACATTTGGTATGAGTTTCTTTAGCATTACAGCCAAAGTTGCACTCATAATTCCTGCACCAATTAAACATATTTTTTGAGGTGCTTGTTTCATATAAATTTCATTTCTGCTAAAGTACTAATGTTCTGTAAAACAAAAAAAGAGATTTCTGAATGGAAATCTCTTTTTAATAAAAATGTATTTGATTAATTTTTCTTTTTAGCTTGTTCTACCCTTCTTTTGGCTTGCTCCACCTTTCTTTTGGCTCTTTCTAAGTCTTGATTTGCATGTTCTAAATCACGTTTTGCATGTTCTGCACCTTTTTTATGACTAGAACCTGAAATTACAAATTTTAATTCTTCACCTAAAGTCTCTATTTTATGTTGAAAACTTGAAGAAGCCTCATCAGTATTTAAATAAATTTTCACACGACCTTTAGTCAAGGTACATTCAAAAACATTTTTAGATTTCTCTTTCTTAATCCATTTATATGTGCTTATTTTAGAACTAAAATTATCTCTTCCTAATTTATCCATTATTACCTGTTTAACTTGCTCTGTTTTTGACTTATCAAAACTAGCTTTAAACTTATACAAATCATCTGATTTAGTTTCAGAAATAGAGCTACTGTGCGTTACTGAATTGCTATCAATATGAATCGATTCATCTTCATTATTAACAGTAACTGAATAACTACTACTTGATTCTGATTTTGGAGGCTCTGGGGGTGTTGGAGATTGAGAAAAAATGTTTGTACTAAAAACCAAAACTGTTGCTAAAATTAAATGTTTACTTAAATTTTTCATATGATTATATTTTATGTTTTATAAGGCAAATGTAGTCCTTAAATTCACTTTTGATCTATAAAAACTCAGTGTTAACCTACTGTTAACGTTAATTACTTTATTTTAAATTCTAAGCCAACACCTCTTATACTTTCTATAGAAATACTTGAATCTTCTTTGAAATATTTACGTAATCTACTTATAAAAACGTCCATACTTCTTCCTGAAAAGAAATCGTCATTTTTCCATACTGCATTTAAAATTTCTTCTCTTTTTAACAATTGGTTTTTATGTTGAAAAAAGAACAAAATCAAAGCGGCTTCTTTTTCTGTTAATTGTTGTTTATCCGTATTGATACACAGTTCTAACCTATGGGTATTAAACGTATAATTCCCAATATTAAGCATTTGAGGTTCTTCTTGGCTTAAGGTAGGTTTTGAGCTTCTCTTTAAAATATTCTGCAATCGCAATACCAATTCATCTGCTTCAAATGGTTTTACAATATAATCGTCAGCACCCAATTTTAATCCCTTTATTTTATCTTCTTTCATTTTTCGTGCAGTTAGAAAAATAAATGGGGTTTCAGGACTTAACTTAATTATCTTTTCTGCTAAAGTAAATCCGTCCATTTTAGGCATCATCACATCAAAAACACAAATACTATAGGTGTCTTTTTCAAATAAGGATAAAGCTTCTTTACCATCTTTCGCCCAAGTAATGGTAAAGTTTGACAACTCTAAATATTGTTTTAGAATATTTCCAAAATCAAGATCGTCTTCAGCTAATAAAATATGTTTGTTTGTCTCTGGCATTATCTCCTGTTCATTGGAATTTTAATTGTAAATGTTGTTCCTTCTTTTGTGCTACTTTTTACAATTATTTCTCCCTGATGTGCTTTTATAATTTGTTGCGAATAATAAAGTCCTAAACCCAAACCACTAACATTATGCAACTCTTGAGTATTTACTCTATAAAATTTATCAAATAATAATTGTTGTTGTTGTTCTGAAATTCCAATTCCATTGTCAGAAATTGAAATGATTAACTGCTCTTTTATTACAATAGAAAAGTTTAGCATTACCGCACCGTCATTATACTTCACGGCATTCTCTAGTATATTAAACAGGGCTGTTGTTAAATAAAATTTATCGATAAAAACCTCATGATTTAAAACAGGAATCTCTCTAATTAAATTTATTGTTTTTTCTTTAACAGAAAGTAAAAAATCATCTAAAACAGTATTAAAATATACCTGTGGGTTTATTTTTTCTTTTGTTAATTTTATTTCATTGTATCCCAAACTATTGGTTAAAACTTGATCTATTAATTTCTGTAACCGTTTATTCTGCCTTTCAATGGTATTTATCGTATTGTTTAAAATTTCTGGTTGTTTTTTTATCTTTTCATTTGCTAATATCTTTGTTGCTATAGATAGTGTTGCTAGTGGTGTCTTTAATTCATGGGTGATATTATTGACAAAATCAGTTTTTATAGCTGCTATTTTCTTTTGTGTAATCAAATTTTTAATAGAATAATACAAAAGTCCAAACACCACTAAAAATATTAAAAAAGAGGCTATTAATAAACCTTTCATTTGGTTGAATACAATTCTTTTCCAACCATTGATATTAATAAACTCTTCTGTTTCAAAATATAAATTAAATGATATTTCCATTTCATTTCCATTTTCTATAACATTGAAAAAATGTTCTGTTTGCCAGAGAGAATTACTTGTTTTATAACTCTCTTCTTCAGTAAAAGAATCTCCTAGCAAATGAAATTTAGGAATTTTACCTGTACTTACAAATAATGTATCATTCAATACACTATCTCTCACAATAATTGTTTTTACTCTTTTTTGAAACTGTAAATGGAAGGGGATTTTTTTTATTTGTAACTCTTGTTTATAAACGTCTTTATAAGCTTTATTTATAGTGTCTAGTTTCTGTCTAAACAATCTTAATACATCTTCTTTTTTAATTTTTTTTAATTTGTATTCTGACACTACACTCAAAAAATAATCTTGCCAAACATCATTTATAGAATCTAATTCAGGAGATAAGTCATCAATTCTAGAAATTACTTTTTTTGTCTCTTTAAGAAATGAATTCTTTTTTAGTTTATAGGTATTATTGATTAAATATGCTTGAATTGTTGACAAAGCAATTAGACCTAAAACGGATATAATAATGAGTATGGTTATCTTTCTAGACATGCACCAAAAGTAAGGTAAGTATTGTTAAATTTCTTAAAATACACTCTATTAACCTTCTGTTAACTTAACTCTAACTATAGTTTAGAGCAAAAAAAAGCTCAAAATTAACATTTTGAGCTTTTTAATTTTATTATTTGGTTACTATTTAGAAGGCAAAGTTTAAACCAAGCATCCAAAAAGATTGTAAGTCATTATCTACATTAGAAAAAGTAGGAACTGGATTAGCAGAAGTATTATCATACTTACCTAAAGCATAATTTAATGCCTCTTGTTTGTTATTTCTTAGACCAAAATCAAACCCTACACCAAGTCCTTTCCAGATAGTATAACCGAAAGAGTTTGTCCATGTCCAGTTTGACAAATCAGAACTATTATAGCTTTGAAATGCAGAAAAATTCGTTTTAAAGTTAATTGCACCTAACTGTTTTGTGTAATCTACAACAATTTTTGCACCTAAAGAAGATTCAAATGCAGCATCATTTTTAGCAAATACAAAATTGTAGTTTAAAGGGTGTACTACAACTACTAAATCAGTAATTGGTGTCCAAGTAATACCAACTCCAAGATCTAAATAGCCAGGATCATTAAAGTTATCAATAATTGTCGTTCTATATTCTCCTAAAGTAGAAACCGCTAACTTATCACTTAATTTATAGCCATATAAAGAAGTAATACCAAACACGTCTGTTGCTGCTTTAAAATCTTCTACATCAGTACTAATATCCCTATCGTCTAATTTTACCCAGCTAAGATTAACATTTGCAGAATTTCTCCAGAAAAATTTCTCTCTGTCTAAGTTTGCAAAAGCGTTTACAACAAAGCCAATATTACCTGCAGATGTGTTTGCTGCTCCTTTAGAATACCAATTATTAAAACCAGAAATGGTTCCTCCAATAGTTCCAAAAGCTCCTTTTTTCCATCCTGGAAAGGCATCTATTTGTCCTTGTAAAGCATCTACTCTACCTTGAATTGCTGCAACAGAATCTTTTTTGACTCCTTGTTCAGCTTTTAATTCTTCTA
>JAMONB010000416.1 GCA_027066745.1 Flavobacteriaceae bacterium | reverse complement strand
TTATTACCAAACATCAAACAGGAAGTTTGTCTGATGTATTGGCAGTATTTGCAAG
This sequence comes from Flavobacteriaceae bacterium, assembly GCA_027066745.1. Classification (GTDB taxonomy): domain Bacteria; phylum Bacteroidota; class Bacteroidia; order Flavobacteriales; family Flavobacteriaceae; genus Aureibaculum. The sequence goes on along the minus strand of JAMONB010000416.1, from coordinate 5,330 downwards.
TTTTAACATGAATTTATCTAAAATTCAATCGTTACCAATCATTGATAAACCTTGGAATTATGCTTTTTTTGCTGATGTAGTTTTTGCTGATGAGCAACTTTTTAAAGAAGCAATAACTCAGGTTAAAGACAAGCTTAGTTATTTGAAAATATTAGGAGAATATCAACGAAGTAATCGGAAACATGATCGCTAAATCCAACAGACTACAACAGGTACAAGAGTACTACTTCTCTAGAAAGTTACGAGAAGTCCGCCAGCTAAAAGCTGAAGGAAAACCTATTATCAATATTGGTATTGGGAGTCCTGATTTAGACCCGCCACTTTCGGTAAGTAGAGCTATGGTTGCAACTATTGAACAAAATCACATTCACGGTTATCAAAGTTATCAAGGGTTACCAGAATTTAGAGATGCGATTACCAATTTTTACCTGCGTCATTTTGATGTTGCCTTAAACCCTAAAAATGAAATTTTGCCCTTAATGGGGTCAAAAGAAGGAATCATGCACATTTCTATGGCATTTTTAAATGCAGGTGATGAAGTTTTGATTCCGAATCCTGGGTATCCAACGTATACATCGGTAACCAATTTATTAGAGGCAAAGCCTGTGTATTACGATTTGAATGATAAAAATGATTGGTTTCCTGACCTAGAAGCTCTGTCAAAAACCAATTTATCTAACGTAAAATTGATGTGGATCAATTATCCACACATGCCCACAGGTAAAAATGCAACTAAAAAGCTATTCAAAGACTTGATTGCATTTGCCAAAAAGCACAAAATTCTGCTGGTTAATGACAATCCGTATAGTTTTATTTTAAATGAAAAACCACTAAGCATTTTAAGTATAAAAGGAGCAAAAGAGGTTGCATTAGAATTGAATTCACTAAGTAAAACCTTTAATATGGCTGGTTGGCGAGTTGGGATGCTCTTAGGTTCATCAGAACATATTAAAACCGTTTTACAAGTAAAAAGTAATATGGATTCTGGTATGTTTTATGGTATCCAACAGGGAGCAATAGCCGCTTTACAAACAGATGATAGCTGGTTTAAAAATTTAAACAATATTTATAAAAAACGTAGAAATATGGCTTGGCAAATAGCAGAAATGCTCAATTGTACTTTTGATAAGGAGGCTTCTGGTTTATTTGTTTGGGCAAAATTACCACCAGATAAAAATGCAGAGCAAGTTGCTGATGAATTGTTGTATAAGTATGATATTTTTTTAGCTCCAGGTACTATTTTTGGTAGTAATGGTGAGGGATATATCCGAATTTCACTATGTGTCACCGAAGAAGTATTACAAGAAGTGCTTATAAGAATTTCTAAACTAAATTAAAATGAAAAAAATTGCAGTAATTGGCTTAGGGCTTATCGGAGGTTCTTTAGCATTAGAGCTAAAGAAAACTTCATGGTCAACAATTTACGGTATTGATAACAATGCTGAGCATTTGCAAAAAGCATTAGATTTAGGGATTATTTACGAAAAAGCGACATTAAGTGTTGTAAAAAATGTTGATGTAGTTATTATTGCGGTTCCTGTTAATATAATTCCAGAATTAACTGTTCGAGTTTTAGACTTAATTAATGAAAACACCTTAGTTTTTGATGTTGGTTCTACAAAACATGAAGTTTGTAAGGCAGTTAAAGATCATCCGAAAAGGAAAAATTTTGTGGCTGTTCATCCTATTTCAGGTACAGAATTTTCTGGGCCAGACGCAGCTATTTATGATTTATTTACCAATAAAGTAAATATTATTTGCGAGCAAAATTTGAGTAGCAAAAAAATGGTAAACCGTGTAGTATCACTATTTGAAGATATTAAAATGCGAAATGTTTTTATGGATTCAGCAGAACAGCATGATAAACATATTGCTTATGTATCACATTTATCACATATCAGTGCTTTTATGCTTGGTAAAACAGTATTAGAAATTGAACCTGACGAAAAGAGAATTTTTGATATGGCTGGTAGTGGGTTTGAGTCGACTGTGCGATTGGCAAAGAGTAATCCTGAAACTTGGACACCCATTTTTCTACAAAACAAACCCAATATATTAAAATCACTAGATGAGTATATAAACAACCTAAAAACCTTTAAAACACTGATAGAGAATGAGTCAACTAAAGAAGTTTATAAAATAATGCACAATACAAACCGAATAAAAAACATACTAGATGGTATTACTAAATAGGTAACTACCTAAATACAAGTAAAATAACAAAAACAAGTAACTAATAAAATACCAAGAAGTATTTTATAAAATTTAAAACAATTATGGAGTCAACAAATTTTTCAACGTGGTTAAAAAACATGGAACTAGCACATCCATTAGTAATTGCAGGGCCATGTAGTGCTGAAACTGAAGAGCAAGTACTAAAAATTGCACATCAATTAAAAGAAACAGATGCTACTGTTTTTAGAGCAGGTATTTGGAAACCTAGAACTCGTCCAGGTAATTTTGAAGGAAATGGGGCAAAAGCTTTACCGTGGATTGCCAAGGTAAAAGAAGAAACAGGAATGCTAACTACCGTAGAAATTGCTACAGCACAACATGCAAAACTTGCCTTAGAGTTTGATATAGATATTCTTTGGATTGGTGCTCGTACAACAGTAAACCCATTTGCTGTACAAGAAATTGCTGATGCTATTCAAGGCACAGATAAAATTGTACTAGTAAAAAACCCTATAAATCCAGATTTAGCGTTGTGGATGGGAGCTATTGAACGCTTCCATAAAGCAGGCGTTAAAAATTTAGGAGCTATCCATAGAGGGTTTTCATCGTATAAAAAGACAAAATATAGAAACAATCCGCAATGGCAAATTCCGATTGATTTAAAAGAAAAATACCCAACACTGCCTATTATTTGTGATCCTTCGCATATTTGTGGAGAACGTGATGGTATTTTTGATGTGTGTCAAACCGCATTAGACCTGAAATTTGAAGGATTGATGATTGAAACACATTTTGATCCTGATAATGCTTGGAGTGATGCAAAACAACAAATTACACCAAGTAGATTGGCTGAAATCACTGAAGATTTACGAGTACGAAAAGATAGAGTTGAAGAAAAAGACTCACTTAAAAAACTAACAAATTTACGTAAAGAGGTCAATAATTTAGATCAACAATTACTAGACCTTTTTGAAGAGCGTATGGATGTTGTTGAAAACATTGGTAAAGTAAAAAAAGAAGGAAATGTAGCTATTTTACAACGTTCTAGATGGCAAGAAGTAATTCAAGGAATGATTAATCAAGGTGTAGAAAAAGGATTAAGTCAAGAGTTTATTGAAAAGATATTTAAAGCGATTCATCAAGAATCTATTCAACATCAAGAACGAATTGTGAATAGTTAGAATACTGGAGACAGAATCTTGAATTTTATTTAGCAAACTTTTATTCCCCTCTTGAGAGGGGTTAGGGGTGTGTTTTTAAAATAATTAGTGGCAATTCGTGAAATTCGTGTCTTAAGAGGTAACTTTACATAAAATTACGTCAATTCGTGAAATTAGTGTCGTCTAAGCATATTCTAGTCATCCGTCTCTCAGCTATGGGAGATGTTGCTATGGTTGTACCTGTATTGCGAGCCTTGGTTCAGCAACATCCTGATGTGAAAATTACTATGGTTTCTAGAGCATTTTTTAAACCGATGTTTGATGACATTCATAATGTCAATTTTTATGCAGCCGATGTAAATGGCAAACACAAAGGAATTTTTGGTTTGTATAAATTGTACAAAGAGTTAAAAGCTTTAAACCCAGATGCAATAGCTGATTTACACAATGTATTACGCTCTAAAATAATTCGTTTTTTCTTTTTGCTAAAGCGGATAAAGACAATTAGTATAAACAAAGGAAGAGCAGAAAAAAAGGCCTTAACTAGAATTGAGAATAAGGTTTTTAAACAATTGAAAACTTCACATGAACGTTATGCAGATGTTTTTAGAGCTTTGGGTTTTACAATAGATTTATCAAACCCTAAGTTTTCTGAAAAAGCTCAATTATCTGATAATACCTATCAAATAATAGGATTAAATCAGTTAAAATGGATAGGAATTGCTCCTTTTGCACAACATAAGTCTAAAATGTATCCTTTAGACCTGATGCAAAAAGTAATATCAGAATTATCCCAAACAAATCAGTATAAAATTTTATTATTTGGTAGTAGAGGTGAAGAAACTAAAACTTTAAAAAATTTAGAAAATCAATTTAAAAACACCATTTCTATTGCTGGAAAGCTAACTTTTACTGAAGAATTACAGGTCATCAGTAATTTAGACCTGATGTTAAGTATGGATTCTGCCAATGCACATTTAGCAGCCATGCAAGGTGTTAAAACGATAACTCTTTGGGGTGGCACACATCCTTTTGCAGGATTTTCAGCATTCAATCAATCTACAGAACATCAAATACTACCTGATTTAAAAAAATATCCTAAAATACCTTGTTCCATTTATGGTAATACTATTTGTGAAGGCTATCAAGATGTGATGAGAAGCATTTTACCAAAGGATGTTGTAGAAAAAATTATAAGCTATGTTTAATCAATTAAAACACCTCGTAATTGTTTGCATTGTGTTCATTTCTTGTAAAAAAGAAATTACAACAAGGCCTAACTTGGCTATTTCAACAATACAAACACAAGAAAGCTTGATTAACCCTTCAGGTAAGACCATTAAAACAAGGTTTATACCACCAGAAGGGTTTTATAGAGATACACTTCAAAAAAAATCATTTCAATATTTTTTACAAAATTTCATATTGAAAGAACACAATGCTAAAGTGCATTTGTACAATGGAAATTTAAAAAACAGACAAGATGTTCATGAAGCAATCTTTGATATTTCAGTTGGTAAACGTGATTTGCAACAGTGTGCAGATGCTACCATGCGGTTAAGAGCTGAATATTTATATCAAAATAAGATTTATGATAGTATTCATTTTAATTTCACAAACGGATTTAATGCTGAATACAGTAAATGGAGATTGGGAAAAAGAATTTCTGTAAAGGGTAACATCGTAAATTGGGTTAATGGTAGTGAAAAAGGAGATTCTCGCAAAAATTTTGATAAATACCTTACTATGATTTTTAGTTATGCAGGTACGTTATCCTTAGCAAAGGAAATGAAAAAGATAAGCATTAATAAAATGAAAATAGGAGATATATTTATTCAAGGTGGTAGTCCTGGGCATGCTGTAATTATTGTTGATATGGTGAGAAATAAAGCAGGAGAGGCACTTTTTTTATTGGCACAAAGTTATATGCCGGCTCAAGAAATACATGTGTTAAAAAATTTTAACAATCAGAGTACTGCTCCTTGGTATCGTGAA
>JAMONB010000415.1 GCA_027066745.1 Flavobacteriaceae bacterium | reverse complement strand
TCCCGACGCTGTATGAGTTGGCACTCTCGCAAGCGAACTACTACAATTTCGGTACGCCATTGATGTACAAAGAGCCAAAGCACAGTTTCGGATGGAACGAGCAGGAGCGTTATCTCTTTAATGAGGGTGTGATGACACCCGAAGGGATGCTGCACCGTTTTGAAGGAGACGAGCGAAAATTTTTACATGTAGATTCGGTAGAACCAAGCCCTTTTCAACGCGAGCGCATTGAGCGTAACCGTTATGAAGTGGCGCTTAAGAAGTACCTGCTGATTAAGGAGTATGAAGAGAAGCGTTGAGAGTATTCCTTATGAATGGGACTTGAACTACAAATGTGTTGTTTGTTTTGCAACTATTTGTGTCTCAGGAATATAATATTTTTCTTCAATATTTGAATTTTTCAAGATGGGTGTATTTGTTAACTCCAAAGATTTTCTAGGATAAACACTTAATAATTGTTTTTGTATCTCTTTTGCTAAATAAAATGCTAAATCTGAAGGCACAGCGTTTCCTACCATTTTATAACCTGCTATTAAATTTTTATAATAAAATATATGCTCATCAGGAAAAGATTGTATTCTTGCACACTCTCTTATGCTTAATCTTCTATATAAATGTTCGTAGTTTGGTACAAATACTCTTTTATTCTGTTCTATAAATTGCATTTTTGGAGCTTGCGGATGAAGTGGCGCATGTCTTCCACCTGCCTGAATTGTAAAGGATGGTTCATCCCAGCTTCTTACCCTATTTCTTGACATATATATTGATGAAAAACTGCCAAGTACATATTCATGGTTTGGTAATTTACAGTTATGTCCATTGGTATAATTTTTTTCTTTTGCAGGTAACGCACTCTCTTTTAAATCCCAAATAACATCTTTTAAAACTCTTTTTTTTTCAAATGGTTTTGGAAATTCAAACTTTAAATTTAAATCTTTTCTAAAGCCAATAAAAAATACTCTTTTTCTATCTTGAGCCACTTGATAATCTTTTGCATTTAAAAGTTGAAAGTATAAGTCATATCCACTATCTGTAAAGTGTTTTTTAATATTTTCAAGGGCTTCCTCATGCCTTGAAGCTAACATTCCTGAAACATTTTCAGCAAGAAAAAATAGAGGTTTTTTATTTCTTAATACCCTAATAAATTCAAAAAAAAGTTGTCCTCTATGATCATCAATGCCTTTTAATTTTCCAGCTTCACTCCAACTTTGACAAGGTGGTCCCCCAATAAGCCCTATGGCTTCTGGAATTTCACTAGAAGGTATATCTTTTATACTCCTTCTATCTAAAGTTGTATCTGGAAAGTTTTTTTCATAAGTCTCCCATATCTCTTTGTCATATTCATTTGCCCAAATAGTTTTAAACCCTGCTTTTTCAAAGCCTAAGTCAAGCCCGCCTGCACCTGAAAATAAAGATATTATATTCATAACACTAAACCTTAAATAATAATAATTTTATTTTTAATGCATTAGCTGCATTATTTGGATCAGAAATTTCTTCATCAGTAATAGTAATTAAATCTATATTTGCAATTTTCTCTCTATCTTCTAGTGGAAAACTATTATATTTTTCTACCGGTATTACTGCAATGAGACTAAACGATTCATTGGTTTGTTTATATAAATCATCAAATATTTTAGAGGGGTGTTTTATTACCCACATTCCTCTAATCCTTAAATATGTAATTTTTAAGGAATCAATATTTTTTACTTTTCCTAATTCTTTACAGTCAGTATCTATTTGTAAATCATTTGTTGTTTTTAAAGTAGATTTTATTTCATCAACAACATCTTGATATACATCTTCCTTCGCTGCATAACATACTCCATATACAAACCACAATGATTTTAAAGTTTTAGATTTTTTAGGAATATGTCCCATTGCATATAAAATATCTTTTTCAGTCCATAAACTTGTTTCACAGTTTTTACATTCGTCTGAGATATTTTGACTTGAATATAATATTGCTTTTGGATGAGAACTATTTAATTGCAAATCTCCTAAAACTTCTGTTTTTTTAATTTCTATTGCATCACCATCTTTTAAAATCAAGTCAGGTATTCTGGTTTTAGAACCTTCATACGAAAAAGTGTCTCTAAATTTTTGTTTTTTTATCTTTTTGTCTGATTCGAGAAATGTATTTGAAAAAGCTTCTTTAATATAGGTTTCTAAACCTTCACCCATGTTATTAGCGCGATTATTTCCATTGGTTACATTGTTAACATTAACTTGATAATTTTTGACTATATTCATAAATGCTTGTAAAATATTTGCCATCAATTATTCCTTAATATAGTTTTATAATTTTATCTAAAATGAAGTATCTTCAAAGTTAAATCGAATGTTTGAGTGTAAAACAAAAAAATTTACTTTTATGAAAATATGTCATAGTGCAATATTTATATCATTCTAATAAGCCTCTTAAGTAGTCAATCTGGTCAATTAAAAACTTGTAAAGTCCTAGCATTATACTCTTTCTTAAACTGATAGACAGATCCTTAATGTTCTTCTAATGACTACATTCATCGACAGTTTCACCTGTTCGACTCTAGGTTTTTTGGCATTTTATTTTTGTTGCTTTCTTAATGCTGCAACAGCCTCTTCTATGCCTTTTTCTGTTCTTTCCTCACCCCAAACATCCCAAAAATCAATTGTTGCACTATTTGGTTTTATATCTGGTTTATCAATTTTTACTCTACTTGGTAATAATGAAGCATCTCCTACAATTAAGCTTTCTCCAATATCCAATATCGGTAGTAACTCCGAAAAATCCCCCAAATTATCTGGAAATAATCTCTTAATAACATTTTGATCATCAGGATTTGTTAGCCTCATAGCTATGAAATTACCACATTGACTTAAAATAGTCTTATTAACATCTGAAGGTCTCTGACTTATAACTACAAGTGACACACCGTATTTACGACCTTCTTTTGCAATTCTTTCAAAACTTTGTAATCCTTTTTCTTCCATTCCACCTTTAACATTTGCAGGTAAATATAAATGTGCTTCATCACAAAATAATGCGATAGGATGTCTATTTTCTTCTTTCATCCATTGCTGAATAGAAAAAACCAATCGTCCAATCAAACCTGTTATTAACGGTAAAATATCAGAAGGAACTTCTGAAAAATCAATAATTTTCAAACCTTTGTTATTCCCAAAATCAAGTAAATTATTGGCTAAAGAATTAAACCAATCATATTCTAAAAGTAATTCATGGTCATTAAAGATAAAATTCAATCTTTTATCAGATTGTTTGCTTTTTAACCTTTGTACAAATCGAGTTAATTTACCATGTAATGGACCTTGTTTTTCAGTTCTTGCTCCAGGAACCATTTCAGTATCTTTATATTCAAGCGCAGATAATACATCAGATATTTTATAAGGAATAGGACTCTCTACTGTAAAATTATCAAGAACATCCTGTTTGCCTTCGGCTTCAAGTTTTTCTTTTTTATACTCTATTATCAAATCAAAAAGTGTTCTTGACTGATTAGGTGCATTGCTGTCACTTCTATCTAACAGTAAAGATTCAATCTCATCATACGATAAAAGCCAATATGGTAAAAATATTATATTTTCATCTGTAGGTTGGTCAGAAGGACCTGCAATTTTAAGTAATGTTGTATTGTCTAAGTCTTCCAATGGTTTATATTCTCCATGCAAATCAAATACTACACTATTAATTGATTGCAGTTTACTTGCCTTTTCTAAAATATTAGCAACAGTCCATGATTTTCCACTTCCAGTACCTCCAACTATTACGGCATGTCTTTGAAAGAATTTATTACCATCTAAATTTGCATTTGACATTTCAGAAATTGTATATTTACCAATTTTAAGAGGGTTTTCACTACTTGATGAAATTATATTCATAAAAGTAGATAATTCATCTCCCTGCAATAAAAAACAATCTGCATTAATACTTGGTACAGTGTTGAGTGTTCTTTTAAAGATATTTCTCTGAGTTCCTTCTGCATCAAGTAAAGTACCAACTAAATTTATTTTAATTACATTTTCAACTATAGTATCTGGTTCATCTCCATCATCAGCTTTTTCTGCAATTGCTTTACGTATAATCTTGGATATTAGACCAATAATTTTTTCACCTGTTTTTGTTGATCGTATTTGTACTATTTGATTAACTTGAACACTGTTTAATAATTCTTCTCTATCCACCTTGACAGATACATTACCTGTATCTACGCTTTGAACTTTTCCTATTAATGATTCTATACTCATTACAATATCTCCATAAATTCTTTTAATTGCCAAAGGTTACCATCAACTTCAATACATTTTAACTCACTTGATTGATTCATTTTATAGGTAATTTTTGTCTTGTTCTCATCTAGTTCTTCAAGTAAAACATATTTTTGTGCATTTTCTAATTCTGTAAATGTACTTTCTGTTATCTCTTTGGTAATCAAAATAATGGGCGTACCGCTATTGACCTTTGAGCTTATTTTAGGTGTTAAATGTTCATCATTAAAACCAAATCCAACAATAAGAAAACTTGACGCTTCGCTAATGAGATTATCAGATTTTTGGATCAATTCCCTATATGGTCTTTTAAAGGCTTCTTGATATTTATTTTTACCTGGTGCTATTATTTGGGGAGTGTACCCATCTGTATAACTAGGCATATATCTAATTTCTGTATCCACCTCAAACCAATTTAAAGATCCATGGACTTTAACAATATTTACATTTTTTTGGGTAGAGAAATTTTTTTCATCAAAAAATGAAAGTGATTTACCATTAAAGCCATCACTGAAAGAAATATTGTCATATGAAAGTATATGCTCAAGAACTCTATCATAATTTGTAGTTACAATATTTACAACTTCTGGATGAGCATCTAAGAATTTTTTATAAAGTAACCTAATGCCTTCAAACTCTGTATTACCATTTGAAACAATTCTTCTTAAAACAGATATATCAGCATCCTGAACAATCTTCCAAATAATCTGTTTTATCTGTGGCATTTGATCAATATATTTATCTTTACCAAGTTCTATTTCAAGATTATCATTTTCTACATCAAACCCATCTACACTTTTTTTTAAAGCTTCATTTAAGTGCCACATACTTGGTAGTCCAAAAGGAATAGTAGCCCCAGATCCCCAAACTATTAATGGCGGGTTCTTTAAAAAGCCTTGTATTGAAATTAATATTTCTTCATCCATTTATTATCCTAATTACTAACACACTTGATAAAGATAATATTGTATCACATAATCCTACGAAATATTAAAAGGAGAGAATATACAAAGCACCCTCAACGATGGCACTCTTGCAGTTGCAGTTTTAAAAGTTGGATTTTTTCATCGACCGTGTCCGTTTTTCCAAAGACGTAAATACCAATAAAAAGCATCATGCGCGTCGCAATACTCTCTTGCTCTTTTTCAGCTT
>JAMONB010000414.1 GCA_027066745.1 Flavobacteriaceae bacterium | reverse complement strand
AATCATACGCATTCTCTTTTAAAAACAATAAACCTTCTGCATTAGAACGTGCCCAATCATGGGCTATTTCATCAATTTTAAAATAATTATTTAAATTTATGATGAGCTTTTGGTAAGCAGGAATTTCATCTTCTAAAATTAATATTTTCATGTACTAATAATTGTTTTTAATTGTCATATAAATGCTTCGAAACTAACATGTTCGCCTCAAAAGCTACTATTCTTGGCTCAACTTAATAATGGGAATTGAAATTTTATATTCTAATGAACCATCTTTTATTTCTATATTTCTATCTGATAATAATTGATAACGTGCTTTTAAATTTTCTAAGCCTGTACCAAAAGATTCTTGTGTTGATACCAATTTAGATTTTGTATTGGTTACAATTAACCAATCGTCATTTACTTCAATAGAAGTCATGATTTTAATATTGTTTTGTGCTTTATTATGCTTTACTATATTTTCTAATAAGGCTTGAACGGCTCCTGTGGGGATAAATTTATCTGATAGCTCTGTGTTTTTAGTGATTTTAAAGTCGTAATCATTTCCAAAACGAATTTTTATCAAAAAAAGATAATTCTCAGCCAAATTGAGTTCTTCATATAATTCCATTACTTCTGCATCTTTAGTTTGAATAAGATAACGGTAAATTAAAGATAGTCTATTAATATATTCTTTTGCCTTTGTAGGATTACTATCTATTAAAGCATCTAAGGTATTTAAATTATTAAACAAAAAATGAGGGTCTAATTGTGAGCGTAATAATTTTAATTCGTTTTCTTTTTGCTGTTTTTGAATCTCAATAACTTGTGCCTGACTTTCATAAAATTTTTTAGTTAGCAATAAGCCAAAAGGCAAACTCATATTATTTGCACTACTAGAAATTCCTTCTAAAAAAAAAGAGAGCCCTGTGGGGTATTTGTTCCAATCATTGTTTCCAGACCAAAACCATAAAGTATGATCTATAATTCCGATAACAAACATTACTAAAAGTCCAAAAAAAACAAAGTGTACATATTTTTTTTGATTGACAATATAAGTAGGGATTAGCCAATACATAAATAGATAAATCAATAATAGTGCACTTATTATTTGTGAAGGAAAGTCTACAAAATATTCAATAACATTTGAGTCATTAAGATAATAAGCATAGGCATTCATCGCTGTTGCAATCACAAAATAGACTATAAGCAATATGTAATCAGATTTGTTAAATTTGGTATTCATTTTTTTGATTCAAATTTTATTCTCCAAGCAATATTTTGATGGTTTATTTTACTGCACTTGGCTACAACTATTTTATTCAATTATTGGATAAAAATCATATATAGAATTAGTTTTATAGTTTGTTCTAATTCTAAATAATCGCTGAAAATATATTGGAGGTTTAACTCCTTTTGGAACTAGTGTTAATTGTCTTTTTGTTCCAATTATTCTATCCCAATTTGATATTTTACCATTATTTAAACTTGTTGTAAAATAAAACAAATATGGACTAATCCATTCAATATATTCTCTATCTGAAATTTCTTGATTAGGATTGATAATCTCAATTTTTTCATTAGCTGCAATTGCACTTTGAAATTCAACGGCATTTAATGGAATTCCATTTTTAAGAACTATTATGTCAAATTGAGGATCAATAAAAAACCATTTTTTTAAATCCCTTAAGTAAATTTCATTTACTACATGTCCACCTCCTGAATTAACTACATCTACATCTTTCGTTTTTAACCATAAACCTCTGACTATAAAACCTAATGATTGCAAACAGGCAGTGGTAACTGTACTGTATTCTACACAGCGAAATTTTTGCCCTTTTTCTGCTGCTTTCAAGATATACATCGCATTACTTTTTTCAGGCACATTTGTTCCATCATGTTCCCACCTAGAGTGTACCCAAGATTGAATGTTTTTTATTTTTTTATATTCATCATTTGTATTTATAATCAATGTATCTAATTCAAAAACTTCTTTTAAACGCATTAACTCTTTACTTTTACTTTTGTCAGAATAAGGAATTATTATATCCAACTTTTTTTCAGTATCAAAATGAATCTTTGTTATCCCTTTATCTGGAGTTTCTTTTCCGCCTGGAATTAACCCCATTAAACTTGGAGACATCCAGAAAGAGAACGCTATAAAAATAGCAATTAGAAAGAAAGCCAAATATAAAATTCTTTTCATTATATAATTCTAATTATTATCATTAATTCGATCTTCTTCATCTTGAGAAGAATTAAGGTTATCTTTCTTTTTACCAAATTTAGAACCAAAACTATAGGTCAATTGTAAATATATATTTTGTTTGGATTCTCTACTTAAAATATCGGCATTAATATTTGCATACCTAATCTTACCGTTATATTGACGGTTTAGAATATTCCGCATGCCTAAGTTTGCTTTTAATTTACCATCCAAAAACTTTTTACTTATGGCAAAATCCATCCCTGCTAACCATTCCATTTCTACTTGTCCTTCAAGAGGTCCTGTAGAGTAGAATCCTGAAATCTCTGAATTTATTTTCCAAGGCAATTCGTACTCTGCACTGGTGTACCAAGTTAAACTCCATTTTGATAAATTTAACGCTGTTACCAACCCATCTGATTTCAATAATTGGTTATAATCTACAATGAATCCTGTATACCCTTCTACTCCTTTTATAAAACTAAGAGGAGCAAACAATCTAAAATTCCAGTTCTTCATTTCATCTAAATTATCCATAGAGCGAGATATTTCTCCTGTAGTATCATCTTGTGTAATCAATTGTAATAATGCGTCTTTAGTACTTCTGTATCCAACCGTAAAAAAAGGTTGTCCGTCATAGGTTAAATTAAATTGATAACTATTGGTAAAAGCTGGTTTTAGATTCGGATTCCCTTTTTCGGATGCAATTGGGTTGTAGTAATATACAAATGAATTTAACGAATTGTAAGAAGGTCTTCTTATACGATAACTGTACGACAAACCAACACCTATACTCTTAGTAATTTCTCTACTAATGGATGCACTTGGGAAAAGTTTAGAAATTTTTCTTTCTTTTGTTTTATTATCGCTTGTAGAGGTTCCTGTTGTTTTGCTATCTTCAAAACGTAAACCACCAGAAAACGACCATTTATCAACGGTTAAGTTCAATTTAGAGTAAAATGCAATTATAGATTCATCAACCAAAAAACGATTACTTTCACTTTCAATAAAATTGAATGTTCCATTGATATCTTGTGTAAATGAACGCAAATCATTATCTGTATTTACTTGTGCATATTTTGTGCCTAAACTTAAAGATATATCATCTGAAAAGGTGTGCTTAAAATCTCCTTTATAGGTTTTAATTTCATAGCTACCATCTTGAAAGTAACGCTGATTATTATATGCAATCGTGTTTTGACCAACTTTAAGTAAGTTATTAATATTTTCATTGTTGTAGTTTACATAGTTAAAGTCTACCGTAAACTTATTTTTTTTAGTATCAAATTCATAATAAGGATTGACATTATATACAACTCTATCTCTATCATAATGATTCTCTGTGTTTAAAACAGCTGTAATATTATTGGTGATTATTGATGTTTTATCAGACGAAATTCTATCTGACATTGAGTTTTGACGTCTTAAACCTAAGCCTATAGTATGTTTATCATTGATATAATAATCAATACCTGCACTCACTCTAAAGTTTTTAGGAGCGTAAGGTGAAATAGTAACCTGATCATATGTAGTATTAGCAACTTCTCTTGTAATTAATAAATCTTCACGCCATGTTGGTGCTGAATAGCCTGCACTTGCTTGCCAATTTAGTTTGTTTTTATAGCTTGCAATAGAAGCACTTGTGCCATATTCAACGCCTTGATCTTCTCCAACCCATGCCTTTACATTTCCGTGAGTTCCTAACTTTATGTTTTTCTTTAAAATAATATTGATAATTGGCCCTGAGCCTTCAGCATCAAACTCAGCTCCAGGCTGTTCTATCAATTCTATTTTTGCAATATTATCTGCAGGAAAATCACGTAATAAGGTTTCAATATCCATGTATTCTGTAGTTTTCCCATTGATTAGTATTCTGATACCACTTTGACCAGCATAACTTATTCCGTTATTGGTGACAATAACTCCAGGAATCCGTTTCATTACATCTTGTAAATTGTTGCTCACCATTTCAGAATTTTCTAAATTAATGACCAGTTTTTCAGCAGTTTGCTTAATTACTGGGCGTTTGCTTTTAATAACAACTTCATTTAGTGTTTGAGATTCTTCTTTTAAAGTAAAATTTAATTTTTTAGAGTTCTTATTTTCTGACAATTCAAATGAATCAGACTTTATCGTTTTAAAACCTAACATAGAAACTTCAATGATATAGTTACCATTTGCAATATTTTCAAAATTATAAAACCCTACATCATTACTAACCACACCTGTTATCGGTTTTTCGTTTTCATACAAAATAATATTCGCAAATGGTAATGGTAATTTTTCAGCATCCTTTATACTACCTTCAATACTATTTTGAGAAAAAGAAAAAGTGAATTTTAAAAGAATGAGAATAATTAAAGTAATAATCCGTATCATAATATATCTATTTTACATTACGAAAGTCCTGTATTTAGCAATAGTTAAAAAGTTATTTCTGATGAATTTGGCTAAAAAAAGGTTAAAATGGGTCTTTTTTATGGTTTGAGTTAAAAATCTCTTTGTGATTTATATCACAAAAAAATGCTGAACTTTATAATTAAAGCTCAGCATTTTAATTTAATAACTCTAATTTACAGATTACTAAAAATTTCTAAACGTTCCCATTTATCATCTACACCTTCTTGTGCTTTTACTAATAATTGAGCCGCAAATTTTGCATCCATTTTTTTAACACGTGCAAAACGAGCTTCTTTATACATAAAATCGGCTACTTTCCCAACTGGTGCTTTAGAATCTAATTTGAATTTTTTGCCTTTCGGATTATCGGGATTAAAACGGAATAATGGCCAATACCCTGTTTCTACAGCTACTTGTTGGTGTTCGGCACCCATTCCCATATCATATCCATGTTCAATACAATGTGAATACGCTATGATGATAGAAGGACCATCATATGCAACAGCTTCTTTAAAGGCCTTAATGGTTTGCATATCTTTTGCTCCAACAGCTACTTGTGCTACATAAACACTACCATAAGAAACTGCTTGCAAGGCTAAGTCTTTTTTAGCTGTCTTTTTCCCTGCAATAGAGAATTTTGCACTGGCACCAATAGGTGTTGCTTTAGAGGTTTGACCTCCAGTATTAGAATATACTTCGGTATCCATCACCAATACATTTACATTTTCTCCTGAAGATAAAATATGGTCTAATCCGCCATAACCAATATCATAAGCCCATCCGTCTCCACCGAATATCCAAAGGTGTTTTCTACCTAAGTTATCAGACAGTTTTAATAATTCTTTAGCGTGTTTCGCATCAGAGTTT